>JBGTRS010000450.1:0-4015 GCA_041940665.1 Pyrinomonadaceae bacterium
GTATAACGATAAGTTCGAAACGCTGGCGATCAAAGATTGCTTCGGTGAACACGCTTATAATTTGGCGGTCAGTTCGACGAAATCCATGACCGGCCACGCACTCGGGGCGGCGGGCGGTATCGAGGCGGTCTTCGGCATCAAGGCGATCACGGAAAATGTTTTGCCACCGACGATCAATTACGAAAATCCCGATCCCGAATGCGATCTCGATTATGTGCCGAACGAAGCCCGCAACGCGGAAGTCGAATATGTTCTTTCAAATAGTTTCGGCTTCGGCGGGACGAATGCTTGCTTGATCTTCAAGCGTTACGAAGAGTAATTTATTCGAACAAAAGCGTTTTGATTGCGATTGGCGGTTAAAACGCTTTTATTCTGTTTCGTGAATGAATGGCCATTCATTTTCCTGTTGGCATAATCTAACGCAAAGTTTTACAATTAAAATATAAAAACATCTATCAAGTTAAAATATTATGAAAATTATAGTTTTAATGAAACAAGTTGCGAATAAAGACGCGGTTTTGCGTATTCGCGGCGACGAGAAATGGATTGACGAATCGGATGTTTCACAGCAGACGAACGAATCAGACGGTTACGCCCTCGAAGAAGCCTTGCGGATGAAGGAAGCGAAAGGCGAAGGCGAAGTTATCGTGTGCACGCTCGGCAAGGCTTCCGCCAAAACGGTTATCAAAGACGCTCTTGCCCGCGGTGCGGACCGGGGAATTCACATCATCGCTGAAGATGAAAATACGCTTTCTCCGTTTGTAATAGCGAAAACGATCGCCGATGCGATCCGTGAAGAAAACGCCGATCTCGTCTTCACGGGTTTGCAGTCCGACGATGCCAGCTACGGGCAGACGGGCGTCATCTTAGCCGAACTTCTGGACATTCCGCACGCGACGATCGTCATCGAAGTTGACCGCGAAAGCTTTACGGATGAAAGTTTGCGGGTCAAACGCGAACTCGAAAGCGGCTGGTATCAATGGTTCAAATATCAATTGCCGGCACTTCTGACCATTCAATCGGGCATCTCGCAGATCCGTTACGCATCTCTGAAAGGAATTATGGCGGCGAAAAAGAAAGATATCCGGGAAGTTACGCCCGACCCGGGCGGTTTTGATTCTTCGCAGGAGATAATGAAAGTTTATCTGCCGCTCAAAACCAAACAAACTCAGATGCTCGGCAACGGAGATGCAAAGGCCGGTGCGGCCGAACTCGTCGAAAAACTCAAAACGGAGGTGCGTGTCATATGATTTTAGTATTTATCGAACATAAAGATTGCGTCTTGAACAAGACTTCGCTCGAAGCGGTCACTGCCGCTCAAAGCATTGCCAGGGATTTGGGCTTAAAGATTGCGGCGGTGATTCCGTGCGACAAGGATTGTGCTCTGGCGGAGGAAATTTCAAACTATGATCTGGAAAAAGTTATCGTCGCGAAAAACGAAAAACTTTCGACCTACACGCCCGACGGCTACACGGACGCCTGGGAACAGATTATCAAACAGGAAAATCCGAACTATGTGGTGATGGCTCATACCTATCAGGTGCGTGATTTTTGCCCGAAACTTGCCGCCCGGTTCGGCAAGGAAATGCTCGGCGACGTGATCCGTTACACGAATGACGGCGGCGAATTAACTTTTACACGCCGGATTTTTCTCGGCAAACTCGATGCCGATGTGAAGATCGAAGGCGACGCTCCGTATTTCGTGACATTCCAATCGGGAGCTTTCCGCGGCGACAATGCCGAAAAGGGAAGTGCATCGGTTGAAACGGTTGAGGTGGAAGTCGGCAACATTCGAATGACGCCGGAAGAGCCGTTCCAGGAAGCCAAAGCATCGGTTGATCTGACGAAATCAGAAATTATCGTCGCCGTCGGACGCGGCATCAAATCCGAAGAAAATATCAAGATCGCTGAAGAATTGGCCGCTTCACTCGGTGCCGATATCGCCGCCTCGCGTCCGATATGCGATGCCGATTGGCTGCCGATCGATCGCCAGATCGGTTCATCGGGACAAACCGTTGCTCCGAAACTCTATATCGCTCTCGGAATTTCCGGTGCGATCCAGCACATCGTCGGGATGAAAAACGCGGGAACGATCGTCGCCATCAACAAGGACGCGGAAGCCCCGATCTTCGACATCGCCGATTACGGCATCGTCGGCGATCTGTTTGAAGCCGTTCCGGTTTTAGTTGAAGAGATAAATAAAGCAAAAGGATAATTAAATGCGTAAAAAAATGCGGGCTTAATAACCCGCATTTTTTAATCAACATTTTGACTTTTGTATGAGTCATATGCCCACCATAATAATCCCGCTCCGATGATAAAAATCATAAAAGTTATAATCAAATGGCTGACTACCTGAACTTCATTTTCTAATGTTCCGATATAAAGCGAATTTTGGAGTGAGAATAAAATCAATATTTCTCCTAAAATTACTCCGATTGCAATCCACATAACTTTCCACGCAATGTTTATAAATTCAGACAATTCTTTGACTTTTTATCATTACAAAAATCCTATATTTATTGAAGATATATAAACTTAACGATCTTGATCGGGATAAATTACTAAAATCCATTTATTGAAGATGAAATTGAATTTCAATTCTATCTTATTGAAAATAAAGAACTTAATTGACTTACTTATTTCACTTTGGTAATCTTTATTCGGTTGAGATTTTATCACTAGAGGTATATATATTATGGCCAGACCGGAATTGATCGAATATTTAAATAAGGCTTTGAGTTTGGAACTCTCGGGAGTCATCCAGTATTCACAGCACAGTTATCTTGTAACCGGAATCGAAAGAGAAGTTTATAAAGAATTTTTCCGCGACAATGCCGAGGAAGCACAGACACACGCGGAATTCCTCGGCGACAAGATCGTGGCCCTCGGCGGAGTTCCGACCGTTGAACCGGCGATGATCCGTCAGTCAACCGATCTGAAGGAAATGCTCAAACAGGATCTGGAACTTGAAAGAGAAGCGATGTCGGCTTATATGAACGCCTGGAATTCCTGCGGCGAAGAAGATATGCCGACGAGATTCTGGCTTGAAGGACAGATCGCCGAAGAGCAGATCCATATCGAAGAACTGGAAAAACTGACTTCGGAAAGAACCGCCAACATTAGTTCGGAAAGAATTGTTTTAAAGGAAGTCAGCTAATAACAGTCGGCAGATGACAGACGCGGTCGGCAGTTTTTTTGACGAAACTTCCGGAAAATTAAATTAGAAAAAGCTGAGAGCTTTCAAAGTAAAAATGCTCTCAGCTTTTTTTTGGTTTAAAAGAGAAAATAATTAAGAATTGCCCGGAAATTCGATGACATTTCCACCATCCGTTTTACCCGTTTCTGGAGATTTTTGTTTATTGACTTTATAACGGGCGGCGGCAATTGACCGATGGAGATCGTCCAGCATTTCCGTATCAATTTGCAAAGTTTTCTGCCCGCACCAACCGAGGTCTTCAACCCAGGTCGAAAGTTTGATAAACGCTTGATCGTTTTCCAACGAAACTTCGATTTTTTTATCGTCGGAAATAATCGGTAAAAGTTTTGTCGCCGTATTTGATTGCATCATTATTTGTAATAGAAAATGAAAATCAATTTCAATAGGGATTATTATTTAATTTTACCCGATTGTCAAGTTTTATGTTTTGAACTGAAATTTTTTTATTAAAGCGGATTTTATAATTATTTTAAAAAAAATTGATAATGCCTCAATAAACCTTTTGATTGAATATAACGTAAATAGTCTCAAACCCGCAGATTCCAATACAGGATTTTTATTATTCACAGTAGATACTCTATTGAAGCGTTAGCTTTCATAAAGAGAGAACCGTGAAAAATCCGTATTGGTTACGCGGGAAATTTTAGAAGGAGGACAATCGTCAGTTATTGCTTAGAGCTTTCAACTTGCAACGGTTAAAAAAGACAATGAAAATTTTTTCCATTAGAAACAAGGCTATCTTTATATCAGCGGCATTGGTGATTTTGGCATTTGCGATCCAGGGTTTCGGTCAGA
>JBGTRS010000451.1:0-228 GCA_041940665.1 Pyrinomonadaceae bacterium
CGTTGGCATCAGCCAATGCATTTTCTTACAAGCTCAGAATGCATTGCCTCACGGCGACGCTACTGACATTCCCATTTTACTTTTCTCACCTTTTCCGCTTCATAAAGTTTTCATACCAAAGCTGAAAAACGAGCAGTGTCCAGAGTTGTTTGGAGTGATTGGCGATGCCCTGTTCGTTTTAGCGGATGAGTTCCTGGATGTCTTCGTAATTAAATAAATCCTGAATGA
>JBGTRS010000451.1:238-4012 GCA_041940665.1 Pyrinomonadaceae bacterium
GGCGAGAGAAGGTCGTGGAGCATCGGATTGAGCGAGCCTTTGAGCCATTCGGCGATCGGAATGCCGAAGCCTTTTTTCGGGCGATTGATGATATTCGGCGGCAGAACCTCTGCGACCGCTTTTTTTAAGATAAATTTGCCGGTGCTTCCCCTTAGTTTGTAGTCGGGCGGAAGCGACGCGACATATTCGGCGAAATTGTGATCTAAAAACGGGGCTCTGACCTCCAATGATACCGCCATCGAAGCCCGGTCAACCTTTGTCAGAATATCTTCCGCCAGATAAAAATTCATATCCAGAAACTGCATCTGTTCAATCCGGTTTTCGGCATCGCAATTTAGCAGCAAATCCTTTGCACTTTTGTAAATATCCAGATTTTTCGTCGCACAATGAACGCTGTCGCTCATGAGCTCCTCTGTTTCTTCCGTCGAAAAAGAGCCGAACCACGAATGATGGCGTTTGACCGGTTCATATTCAGCGGAAGAAACAAAGCGTTTGGCCTTGTAATCAAACGAAAGATTGCTCGTGCTGACAGATAAATTATTTACGATCGGCTTGATTACGCCGGAGCGGACAAAACGCGGGATCGAATCATAGAACCGGGCCATTTTATGACCATAATACATCGGATAACCGGCAAATAGTTCGTCGCCGCCGTCGCCGCCTAAAGCGACCGTGACGTGCTGGCGGACAAAGCTTGAAAGCAGAAACGTCGGCAAAAGCGAGCCGTCCGAAAGCGGCTCATCGAGCCATTCGCCGATCTCGCCGATCAAAGATTTTGCTTTGTCAACGCTCAAGCGGTCTTCGTAATGCTCCGTGCCGAGATATTCGGCGACCTGTCTTGCGTATTTCGATTCATCGAACGAATCCTCCTCGAAACCGATGGAAAAGGTCTTTATTTTTTCGCTCGAATTCTGCTGGGCAAAAGCCGCAACGCTCGAAGAATCAATCCCGCCCGAAAGCAGAACGCCGAGCGGAACGTCCGAAACGAGACGCATTTTGACCGATTCGGATAATTTTTCGCGTAAGGTTTCCGAGGCTTCCTTAACCGAATGTTTTTTGCCGTTTTTTTGAAAACTCAGTTGCCAGTAGCGGGTTATCTTTATATCGCCGTTTTCCCAGATAAGTTTGTGAGCGGCGGGAAGTTTGTGAATGCTTTGATAGATCGAAAGCGGAGCGGGAACATAATCGTAGGAGAGATAATGCTGCAGGGCTTCGAGATTTATTTCGGGCTTTATTTTCGGATGCGATAAAAGAACTTTCGGCTCCGAGGCAAAAAATAATTTATTGTCGAACGTCCCGTAAAAGAGCGGTTTTTCGCCGAAACGGTCTCTGGCCACGATCAATTTATTCAGCTTTGTATCCCAGAGAGCGACGGCGAACATTCCGTTTAAAGCCTCTGCGAAATTCTCGCCGTGTTCTTCGTAAAGATGCGGGATAACCTCCGTATCGGTTTGAGTGCGGAATTTATGTCCGCGTTCTTCGAGTTCTTTGCGGAGTTCCCTGAAATTGTAAATTTCGCCGTTCATCACGACGACGACCGATTTATCTTCATTCCAGACGGGTTGATCGCCGGTTTTGAGATCAATGATCGAAAGCCGCCGCATTCCGAGAGCAACGCCCGGTCCGAGCCAGAGTCCTTCCGAATCGGGGCCGCGGTGCCACATCTGATCGCACATCGAAGACAGTAAGACCTCATCGCCGAACATCGGCGGTCGTTTCGGATCTGAATTTGCCCAACCTGCGATTCCACACATATCAAATTAAAAACTCTTTAGCATAATTATTTGCAGCAATTTCAAATCCATCTTTTTCTAATTGAGAAAATCCATCTACCATCAATGATTCATAAAATTTATCATCTAACTTAAAGAAAGGATCCCATTTTTTCCTGCCTTCGCCATCGAATTCATCCAAAAAATCTTGTCTGACTTCTTGCTCTCTCGGAAAAGGTTCGTCAAATATATTTATAGCTTTTTGAACAATTTTCGCTGTTTTATGCAAATCTAACTTTTGAAATCCCAAAACCGCTTCGGGGGCATAAAGTCCTGTCATGTTCCAAAAGCATTGATGAAATCCGCCGTTACAGATGTCAGAAACAAGCCAGTAAGTTGGAAAAAGAGTTTTTTGTGGCTCAGTTAATTCATCGAATCTTGCTAGGTAAATTTCGGGGCAATAGTTGTTTAACTTTTCGTCATACCATATTGGTTCGATGATTTGCCAATAATCGCTTTGATTTTTATCACTCATCTTTAAAACCTATTTTTTCACGAATGGCATAGATCGCTTTGTCTTGCGATTCGTGATACGTCCGCACGAGGAGTTCCGCCAGTAATCCCATCAGGAAGAACTGGACGCTGATGGCCAGCAAAACGATTGCGATCAAGGGTAAAGGCGTCAGGATGAACGAGACACCATAGCCAAACTTTAAGACAAATGCCAGAATTCCCGCGACGGCGGAAATAAAAAATGCGATCAAGCCGAATGAACCGAACACATACAGGGGTTTTGTTTGATAAGTCGCTAAAAACTTTATCGTGATCAGGTCAAATACTACTTTAATCGTGCGGGAAAGTCCATATTTTGATTTTCCCATCGTTCGCGGATGATGATCAACCGGAATTTCCGCAACTCTCGCCCCGGCCCAACTCGCGTAGATCGGAATAAATCTGTGCATTTCGCCGTAAAGCCGGACATCCTGCAAAACATCCCGGCGATACGCCTTTAAGGAACAGCCGTAATCGTGAAGCGAAACGCCGCCGATCTTTGAAATAATGCTGTTGGCGATCCACGAAGGAATTTTCCGCGTCACCAATTTATCCTGCCGGTTTTTCCGCCAACCCGAAACGACATCGAAACCTTCGTTCAATTTTTCGAGAAGTCTTTTTATGTCGGACGGATCATTTTGCAAGTCGGCATCCATGGGGATCAAAATATCGCCTTTTGCCGCATCAATTCCCGCCGCCATCGCCGCCGTCTGTCCGTAATTCCGCCGCAGGGAAATAACGCGAACCCTCTCGTCTTCCGCCGCGATCTCGCGTAAAACCTTCAGAGATTTATCCGTCGAGCCGTCATCAACATAGATGACTTCCGCCGTTTTGCCCAGAGCATTCAACGATTCGGCGATCTTCAAGTGCATCGGACGCAGATTATCTTCTTCATTATAAACGGGTAAAAATAAAGATAATTCCGGCTTTTCCATTTCGGTTTTGGATACGATTTTCAGTTTTGCTTGACTCATATCTGCTAAGTGAATCTAAACGAATTGAAATGATACCAAAAAATCATAATTTCAACCAAAAGACCAAATACCAAAAAGCTCTTTTGATTAAACTTATCTTTTCACATATATTTTTCTTTTGTTATTCTAACGAAATAATTTATAAATTTTGGAGACCCCTTTTTTATGAGTGAAGATACAGCCAAACGCACGATCGAGATCGTTGCCGATTATAAGGAAATGTCCGCGGACGAAATTTCTATGGAGACGACTTTGGAAGAACTGGAAATGGATTCGCTGGACGCTTTGAATCTTGTTTTTGAATTGGAAGAAGCTTTTGATATAGAAATTCCCGACGATAAAGCCTTTGAAATGAAAACCATCGGCGATATGGTCGAAGGAATCGAGAAATTGCGGGAAATGAAAGAATCGGGCGAAACGGTGGATTCCGCCGACGCGGATTCGGCAACGGCTGAAGGATAAGAAGTAATTTTTATGAGAAGAGTTGTAGTAACGGGAATCGGAATAATTTCGGCTCTGGGTTTAAACCGGGAAGA
>JBGTRS010000452.1:0-3993 GCA_041940665.1 Pyrinomonadaceae bacterium
AGCACCCGTGAAGAGGTCAAAAGATAATCAAAGGTTTGTTTCGTATAATTTTCGCCCCGTTTGAAACAACGCAAGTTTAGAAGCAAAACTTCCTTGAGATCATTTTTGTTTAAAGATTTGATCTCATACGCGGTCGGAGGAGCCGGAATAATTACATCCGGCTCCTCGAACTCATAATCGAAGGGAATAAAAAATTCTTTTATTCTTTGAAAAACTGCCATATTTGAGTGTACGGAGTTCTAGAAGTTGCGGAGTTTTCAGAGTTAAATTTCTTATTATAAACTCTGTAACTCTGCCAAACTCCGCAACTTCTGTAACTCTGAAAACTTAAAAAACAAACATACAATCGCCGTAGCTGTAAAAACGGTATTTTTCGCGGACGGCGTGCTCGTAAGCATTCATTATAAAATCAAATCCGCCAAAGGTCGAAACCAAAACCAAAAGCGAAGATTGCGGCAGATGAAAATTTGTCAAAAGCCCTTTGATCGCTTTGAATTTATATTCCGGCGTAATGGTCAGATCAGCGATCTGTTTGCCCGAAATGAACTTTCCGTTTTTTGAAACGGTCGTTTCCAAAGCTCTTGTGGTCGTCGTACCGACGGCGATGATCCGACGATTTTCCGCTTTTGCTTTGTTCAAAATTTCAGCGGACATTTCGGAAATCTCGAACTTTTCCGCCATCACCTTGTGTTCCGACAGATCTTCAACCCGGACGGGTTCAAAAGTTCCGTAACCGACGTGCAGGGTTATTTCCGTAATCCCGGTTCCGTTCGATCTTATTTCATCGAGGATCGCGGGCGTAAAATGCAAACCGGCGGTCGGAGCGGCGATCGCTCCTCTCTCGCTCGCATAGACGGTTTGATAGCGCTCGCGGGCTTTATCCAGATCAGATTCCCCGCGTTTGATATACGGCGGCAGTGGCGTCTGGCCGATCTCGTCGAGAATCTCGTCAAAATTTCCCGTAAACTCGAACCGGACGACGACTTTTCCGTCCGAGGTTTTCTCCAAAACTTCAGCCTGCAATTTTTCATTAAAAATTATCTTCTTTCCTGCTTTCAAACGCCTTGCGGGGCGTGCCAGAGTTTCCCAAATTCTTTCCTTTATTTCTTCAACTAAAAAAAGTTCGACCTTTGCTCCCGTGTCGCTTCGTCCGAAAAGTCTTGCCGGAAATACCTTTGTATTGTTTAAAACGATCAGATCGTCTTTTCTCAAAAATTTGGGAAAGTTAAAAAACTGCTCGTCCGTTACAGTTTTATTTGAAAAATCCGCCACGAGCATCCGCGAGTTTTCACGTTTTTCGAGAGGATTCTGGGCGATCAGATTTTCGGGCAGTTCGTAATCGAACTCGTTGATTTTCATAAAAAATCGGATTCTTAAAAATTCTTCGTTTCGAGTATTTCCGTAAAAACGGTTATGTCAGAATAATGCTTTTTGAGATTTTCAGAAACTTCGGAAGCGTCACCGGGCGAGACGTGAACGGCGACGATATGTTTCGGATCAAACTGCTCTTTAACCAGATTTCGCCCGTTTTCCGAAAGCAGAAACCAAAACGGAATAAACGCGACATCTATATTTTCTTCGTTCAATTTATAAACGGAAAAATTCTCTGCGGTCATATCGGCATCGCCGATATGCAGAAATTTCAGTCCGTCCGCTTCGATCAGATGACCGAAATTCTGTATCCATTTGAACCTTTCGCTCCCGTGCCGCAAGCCCAAAAACTTAACTTTTATCCCGCCGAAATTTTCCGTTGAAGATTTTTTCCATTCGTGCGGAATTTCTCTGATTTGCGGTTTTATATTTTTATAACCGGCAAAATCTTTTTCTATTTCGCCGACGATCTGCCCGGAACTTGCCAGAACGGTTTTCGGATTATTCTGTAAATGCAAACCGACCGATGCGGGATGAAAATGATCGCCGTGCAGATGCGACACGAGCAAGAGATCAACTTTATCGTAAGGCTTGCGGGCGTTTTCCAGAAGATTCCGCAGGTCATCGGGCGGAAAAGCATAAGCGTCCCGGTATTTGCGGTGCAGACCGTCAATCAAAATCCGCTTCGATTTTGTTTCGATCAAAACCCCTTCGTTGGCGATATATGTAACTTTTACCGAGGATTTGTCTTTTGTTTCAGAAGTATTGTCTTTTTTTGTCTGACTGCAAACTGTATTCGTTAAAATTATAACTAAAGCAAAAAGTTTGAACAGATTTTTGAATTGCATAAGAATACTTACGACCAAAAAGTTTTTGAGTTTCAAACGATAGATTGCAGAATTTATGTAAGTTTTATTTTAGGAAAATGCCGAGGGTCGGAGTCGAACCGACATGAGCGTAAAGCTCGCTAGATTTTGAATCTAGTGCGTATACCAATTTCGCCACCCCGGCTTTTTGGCAAGATAGAAATAATAAAACTCTTTGCGTTCAAAGGTCAAATCAATTTAAGCAAATTCATTAAAAATCGGAAGTCAGATAAACATTGCTAAAATTTATTAAAATATGTTAAAGTATTTTCGTTGATGGGCTTAACCCATTCGTCAGGTTATAGAGCTTTCAACTTTTTCATAATCAGAAGCTCAATAGAAGGGCGGTAAAAGCCATGTTCGAGAATGAAAAAACCACGAAACGTCTTCTAATAGTAGAACAAAACAAAAAAACACGAAATACCTTGCTCGAATTTCTTCAACCGAAATACGATTGTGAAGAAGCGGACGGCATCGGAGCGGCGTTTGAAAAAATTGCCGAAAGCGGATTTGACGTGGTCATCAGCAATTTTCAATTGAATGACACGGACGGATTCGAACTGCTTTCATCCGTTCAATTTACTTCGCCTCGAACGGCAGTTATTTTAAATGGTGAAAACGTTTCGGCCAAAGATGTGATCGAAGCGTTTCGGGCCGGTGCCTTTGATTTTCTCGAAAAGCCCTTCGAACTCAAGGAACTCGAAACAGCGGTTGAGCGAGCGATCCGGCATAACAGATCAAAAATATCAAAGAGTGATTATGAAAAACGGCTGGAAGAAATAATAGCGAATCGAAATGCTTCTTTGGATAAAGCCCTCGAAGATATTCAGAACTCGTACCGGATGACGCTCAAGGCTCTGATCCAGGCACTCGAAACCCGCGATTTTGAAACTTACGGACATTCGGAAAGAGTCGTCACATTCAGTCTGCGTTTAGCCCACGAACTCGGACTCGAAAAGGAAAAAATGCGTGATCTGGAACTCGGTGCTTTGCTCCACGATATCGGCAAGATCGGCATTCCCGATGCGATTTTGCGAAAACCTGCCGAACTGACCGAACAGGAATGGAAAAAGATGAAACTTCATCCGATTCTCGGGGCAAAAATTCTTCGCAATATTCCTTTCCTGCAAGGGGCCGCCAAGGTCGTCGCCCAGCATCACGAAAGATGGGACGGCACGGGGTATCCGAATAATTTGCGGGGCGAAAAGATAGATATCTGTGCCAGAATTTTTGCGGTGGCCGATGCCTTCGACGCCATGCTCAGCAACCGGGTTTATAAAAAATGCATTACTTACGAGAAAGCACTTTCGGAACTGAAAAAAAATGCCGGAACGCAGTTTGATCCTTTGGTCGTCGAGGTCTTCGAAGATGTTCCGAAAGAAGATTGGGAAACCTTACGCTCGCGTTCGCTCAAAGCCCGAACGGAGGTTTTGTCATTTCAGGATGTTGTTTTAGAACTTGTCCAATCCCAAAAATATTTCGAGATGGTGCATTAAGCAAATTAAATGATTATAAAAGTTATGAAAGTGAAAAAGTTGAATAAACAAACTTTTTCACTTTCTTTTAATTTAAACTTTAATGCCGGTCAAGGATCACCAAATTCGCCACCAGGGTTTATCTTCCGAAATTTTTGGTTTTGAGATATATTTCGGCGGTGCGGGTTGCCATCCGTATTTTTCGATGATGCGTTTTACCTGCTGTCGGAAGACGTAGCCTTTTTCTTTGTCAACCATAAAGACAAAATTTGCGTAGCCCT
>JBGTRS010000453.1:0-3989 GCA_041940665.1 Pyrinomonadaceae bacterium
TCATACCTGTCCTAATTTGTGGTGCTAATTATAATTTCTTAAATTTGCTCCGTAGGAGCATTCGATAATAGCCCGGCGATTTATCGCCGGGCTATTATCGTAAAGTCCCTCCGGGACACAGATTTTTAAGTAGTATTATCTCAGCACCATCACTGCTCTTTTTCGGCAACTCTTTAAATAAACCTTAAAAACTGATATAAACTTCTCCTTATTCATATTTTCTCAAATCGAAAAATTCAAAAAAACTTATGATTCTACCAAATGCAACCATCGGTATTTTCGGAAGCGGACAACTTGGGCGGATGTTCACGGTCGAAGCCCGCAAACGAGGCTATCGCGTGGCGACATTTTCGCCCGCCGAAGATACGCCGACCGGACAGATTGCCGATCTGGAAGTTTCCGCCGATTACGCCGATCTCGAAGAGGTCGAAAAATTTGCCAAACAGGTTGATGTCATCACTTATGAATTCGAGAACGTCCCGTCCAAAACCATCGAAAAGGCGGCTGAATTTACCCGAGTTCATCCGAAGGGCGAGGTTTTGCATACGACGCAGAATCGCCTGCGGGAAAAGACGTTTTTATCCTCGAACGGCTTTCCGGTCGCCGGTTTCCGTCATATCAAAACGGTCGAGGATCTCTATCACGCCGTCGAGGAGATCGGCACGCCTTCGGTCTTAAAGACCGCCGGATTCGGTTACGACGGCAAAGGCCAGAGCAAGATCGGAGCCGTCGGCGAAATTGATGCCGCGTTTGAAAGATTGAATGGTAAAGAAGCGGTTCTCGAAGCCTTCGTTGATTTTGAAAAGGAAGTTTCGATCGTTGCGGCCAGGGATGCAAAAGGCAATTTCGCTCATTACGGCGTGATCGAAAACGAACACGAGAATCACATCCTCGATATTTCATTCACACCGGCCGACGTGTCTGAAAAAGTTCAAACACAAGCCGTCGAAATAGCCCGCGGCATTGCCGAAAAGTTCGGCTATGTCGGCACGCTCTGTGTCGAATTTTTCTTAACAAAAGATGAAGAACTGCTCGTCAACGAGATCGCCCCGCGTCCGCATAATTCGGGACATCTCACCTTTGATTCGACTTTTCTTTGTTCGCAGTTCGAACAGCAACTCCGGGCCGTCTGCGGTTTGCCGCTCGGATCAACCGAATATCTCAAACCCGTCGCCATGGCCAACCTTTTGGGCGATCTGTGGCAGGAGGGTGAGCCTGATTGGTCGAATGTCTTTGAACAAAAGCAGGTCAAACTTCACCTCTACGGCAAAAAGGAAGCGAGAGCCGGGCGGAAAATGGGACATCTCATCGCTTCGGGCGAAACCGCAAACGAAGCCCGCCTGCTCGTTCATCAGACAAGAGAACTTTTAAAGCGAGGGTAATTATGCAATTTAGCGAAGCGGATTATTTAAAGACATTGATCTTTCCCGTAATTTTGGCAATTCCATATTTTCTGGTTATTTTAGGCGGCATCGGCTACAGCCTTCTTAAATACAAAAAATCTCCGAAAACGAGTTTGCTGACGATCATCGCACTTTTGATCTTTGGCGTTTTGAATATTATAAACATCATTCAACCGCCTCTGAACTTATGGCTGATAAGTTCCGGCACGACTCCTGAGTCGCTCACCTACATCTACGGAGCGATCGGAGCGGTGATGGCAGTTTTCGGAGCGATTGCTTTGGCTGTTTTGATCTTCGCCGTTTGGTCGAACAGAGAAGAGATATGAGTTGAGAAAATTTATCGGCCGCCGCGATTTCTTCCGCGGCCGCGGCCTTTTCCGCCGTCTTTTTCTACTTCATCCGCCCGGTCGGGTTCGGCGTTTTCTCTTTCTTCCCGTTTATCATCTTCATCCGTGTTGACCGTCGCATCGCCGTAAAATTCCGTGTGGCGAATTTTTCCGCCGAGTTTTCCCGTGTAGCCGAGAATTCCACTGCTCAGCAAAGTTAAGGTCAAGATCGAATAGACTAGCCAGTTCGGAAAATATGAATTTGTCGAAGTATCCACTTGGCCATTCAAAAGTTTGTCCGATGATTTTCTTTTTAAAACTTGAAAACCTTTGTAGTAAATCAGCCCGAACGCCGAAAAAACTGCCAAGACTCCGACCGTTGCGAGTGCGAACTTGGCAAAATCCTCGTGGTCTTCGATGGCATCATGTGAAACGCCGGCGAGTTCTTCAACAAAATCCTCGCCGCCTTGTCCGAGCAGAAATACGCCGAGCGTGGCGATTCCCAAAAGGACGAAGATCAGAAAACTGACGGCCTTTAATTCATCGCTTTTCCGCCAGATTCCCAAGATCAATACAAACAAGGCGAACGGAACACCGATGATCGGAATGTGATTGGTGATGATGTGCAAATAGGCGATGTCCATAACTTAACCTGATTTTCGTTAGATAATGAAATAATAAAAAAAACCACGAAAGGACGCGAAATAAACGCGAAAAGAGACGAAAAATCTCTGAGATCAATAATTATTTTCGTGCATTTCGTGATATTTCGCGTCCTTTCGTAGTAAATCTCCTTATACAAATGTCAGGAATTTGAATTTCTGTTCGAATTTCGATTTCCGTTGGAATTTCCGTTGCGGTTTGAATTTCGGTTGCCGTTGGCATTGCGGTTCGAATCATCTTCAAACCGGTCGCGGTTGCGTTTCCGGCGGCCTTTCCGTTTGCGTTTTTTACAGCAATCGTCATCGGAAACGGCCGGTTGTTCGACGTTATACGCTTTTGAAACGGAATCGAAGGCTACGACCGACAAACCGCTGATGACCAATGTCAGAATGATGATCCGTGTCTTTGTTTTCATATTTCTCACTGATTTCTCCCTTTAGATTTGTTAGCGAAGAGTCTTCAGTAAACAGTGTGGATTTTTATGAAAAAAAGACAGAAAGTATTTTGAGGAAGGTTAAATTTCAGAACCGGCAAGATATTGAAAGTTATTCAAAGATAAGCCCGACGACCATGATGCCGATGATCGTCAGAACCAGAAACGAATTCAGAAACGCTCCGATCGCGGCAAATAATTTCTTTTTGCTTTTTTGAAAAAGTCCGGCGAAACCGAGTCCGGCTCCGATCGCGTGCGAAACGATGATGAAGATCGCCGCCAGACCGATCACTCCCAAGATCGGGGAGTCGTCCTGAATGCCGCCCGGCGTACTCATTTCCAGATAAACTCCGCCGCCGATCACGACAAAAAAGATGAGTCCCGTAATAAGGGCGATGATTATCGAGACGATGCCCAGAATGGAGATGCCTTTTTCTTCTATATTGTACTGATCGTTTTGATACATACTTTCTATATTTTCCGTCCGAGCCAAATGCCTGAAACGACTCCGGTAAATCCTAAAAGGACGCTCAGTGAAAGATAAAGAAACGCCGTCAGATATTGATTTTCTTTGATAAGTCCCCAGATTTCCAGTTCAAAGGTCGAAAATGTCGTAAATGCCCCGAGAAAACCGACCATCACGGCAAACCGCAGATTGTCGCTCAATTCCCATTTGTCGGTAAAAGCGATCAGAAAAAATCCGATCAGAAACGAGCCCGAGACGTTGATAAAAAACGTCGGAAACGGAAATTTGCCGAAAAGATTCTGCAAAGGCGAGATATTTATCAAATACCGGGCCGTCGCCCCGAACGCCCCGCCAACCGCTACCGACAGAATTTTTACGAATGAATCCATTTATATCAAGTAAATAAAAAACAAACTCCACAATGCTAAATTCAGTAAGGATATGATGCACCAAATCAATAGAGATTTTTTAATTTGTCTAAGTTTATTTATTTAAAGATAAGTTCAGTGAACAATCAATCACATTTTAAAAATTTTTATAACGTTCAGATTATTATTCTTTGAAATTTAGGAGGCTTTGCTCTATTTTTTCGTCGGTTTTTGATAAAACTAACTCTAAATCGGCTAATTTTTGGCGGACTTCTTGGTTGGCTTCTTCGTTGGTTTCGGATTATTTAGCTATGTATGTCTCAATTTCCT
>JBGTRS010000454.1:0-3975 GCA_041940665.1 Pyrinomonadaceae bacterium
TCTCGACCCCGATTACAAAAAACGTCTGGAAGCCGCTGATATCATCAAAGAATTAAAAAAGCTGAAAAAATAATTGGAGTGCGGGCATCCTTGCCCGCACTTCTCAAAATAACTCAACATTAAAATCAGTTACTTGCGGGCAGGGATGCCCGCACTCCTTTCTTTTTCCTCATTTTCCCGAAATTGTGATAATCTGTTTTCATCATTTCTTTGGAGTAAAAATATGAAAAAATTTGTTTCTTTTCTGCTTGTTCTGACCTTTTTTGTCTTTCCGATCGCTTTAACCGCACAAAAGACCGCTCCGAGCGGAATTTTGCAGTTGCAATCGCCACAGAATCCGCGGCTCGGATTCGTCATCCACGGCGGTGCGGGCGTCATTCGCAAGGGCGACCTTTCGGCCGAACGGGAAAAAGAATACCGGGCGAAGTTGGAAGAAGCCGTAATGGCAGGTTACAAGGCTTTGCAGGACGGCAAAAGCGGACTTGACGCGGTCGAGATCGCCATCAGAATCTTAGAAGATTCGCCGCTTTTTAACGCCGGAAAAGGTTCGGTTTTTACAGCCGACGGCAAGAACGAATTGGACGCTTCGATTATGGACGGCAAAACGCAGAACGCCGGTGCGGTGGCCGGACTTCATAAGGTCAAAAACCCGATAACATTAGCAAGAGCCGTTATGGAAAAATCGCCGCACGTCATGATGATCGGCGAAGGAGCGGAAAAATTCGCCGAGGAGATGAAACTCGAACTCGTTCCCGAAAAATATTTTTACACCGAAGATCGCTGGAATTCTCTCCAGAAGATCATCGAACGCGAAAAAGCAAAGGAAAAAGAAGCAAAAGAAGAAAAGAAAGTTTCAATCATCAACGAAGAATATGAAAAACCATACAATAAATTCGGTACGGTCGGGGCGGTCGCTCTTGATAAGGACGGCAATATCGCCGCCGGAACTTCGACGGGCGGAATGACCTATAAAAAATACGGACGAGTCGGCGACGTTCCGGTCATCGGGGCGGGAACTTATGCCAACAACGCGACCTGTGCGGTTTCGGCGACGGGGTGGGGCGAATTTTTCATCCGTCTGAGCGTCGCCAAAGACATTTCCGCATTGATGGAATACCGGGCGTTGCCGATCCAGCAAGCTGCCGATCTCGTCATCAAACAAAAACTCCAACAGCTCGGCGGCGACGGCGGTGTCATCGCCATCGACAAATTCGGCAATATCGGCATCTCTTTCAACTCGGAAGGAATGTATCGGGCGTATATCAACAAAGACGGCAAGCCGGTGGTGGAAATTTACGGAGATGAAAAATAATAATTATTTGAATTAAGCTCTCCATTATCACTTTAAAAATTTTCTTGTCGCTGAAAGCTACGGACATAATAGCGTAGGGTGTAGCGAATGAAATGAGCGAAACCCTACGTTAAATATTGAAAAATCTTAGCTCGCTGAAAGTGAGCAACAGAGACACCTGATGTCGCTCACTTTCAGCGAGCTAAATTCATCTTCAAACTGACGTAGGGTTTCACCCTACGCTATTATCTTAGTCGCTTTCAGCGACATAAATCGTAATAACGTTTAAAGTTCTCTCACGAATATCTTTCAAAACTTTCCGTTAGAGATTTACTTCTTAAAAAACGAATCCTGAAAACCAGGGCGTAAATGGCTACTGCCAGCAATAGCAGGAAAGGTTCAAAAATAAAATCCGAATATTTTATTGTGTTGATGTCAGTTCGGGAAAAATAGTAAATCTTGCCGAATAAAATTATTAAAGCGAAAAATGCGGTTAAAATTTCTGCCCATGTATATTTTCGATAAATGCCGATAGCACAAATTAAAAATGGAATAATTGATGCTGTATAAAACATCAAACTGCTATATTCAAAATTAAAAAGTAAGTTTTGGAAAAATGTGATGAGAATAAAGATCAGCAAGTAAATTGATACGGTTTTATGAGCATCATCAAAAAAAATCAGTTTGTCGAACAGGGAATTCATAAGGGGAATTTATTTAAATAGAATTTCCTCTGTCCTTCGAAGTTTCCCGCATTTCGAATCGGTCTTTATCGCGTTTTTCTATTTTCTTTTCAAAATCGAGCGGTTCATTGTCTTCAAAATGGATGCCGATCGCATCGGCGTTTTCTTCGACGTTGGATTGATCGGGCGTCGGATTATGTCCGCCGACGTTTTCCGCACCGCTGTCGTTGGCGTCTTCCCATTCGGCATCAATGTCGCCGCCGGAAAGTGCGGGCGAGGTCGAATGATGTTCTTCCAGCCGTTCTTTCAGTTCGCCCGGAGCTTTCGGTGCGTGTTCGATCTCTTCATCCATCAACTCTTTTATGTCGTCGTCGGCAACGGGTTGATCCTTATAAAATTCGAGTTCTTTTCCTGACATAATTTTTTATACCGCCTTTGCTATTTTTTGATTAAAAAAAGAATAGCATAATGGACTCGAAATTGTGAAGACGTTTTGGGCGGAAAATTTTGATTGAAAGGTGTTTTTTATATTTTTTTACTGTCAAACAACCAAAAAAATAGGCAAGTATTACTTTTATTTTGAATTTTGTCGCGTCAGCGACCGTTTGAATTTAGCCGTGTGTTTTAACGCACGAGATTGATTAAAAAAAGATTCCGCGCGTCGCATCAGCGACGCTTGAACATCATCATATTCAGTTGTCGCTGACGCTACAAATTTTGATATTTTCGTTTTCCGTGCGTTAAAACACACGGCTAAATTCGTTTAATCGCTACGCGATAAATTTAAAGAGTTCAATTACAAGGTACTAGTAGCAATAAAATCAAATAAAAAATCTAAATAAAAACGATGGTTTGCGAGGTCGGGATTTCGAATCTTCTCCGGCAACGGTTATTTTTGCACATTAGTTCGTCGTCAACGCGGATCATATAATCGCGGGAGCGTTCGAACTGCATTTTTTCCTGTTCGTTCAGATGTTTAGTTGGTTTTTTCTTTTTGGTGCGTTTCAGCCAGCGAATATCGTATTCGTTCCGCTCGCCGCAAAATGTGCAGTTGTAGAAGGCTTTTTTTATCTCTTGTTTTTCGTCGAATATATCTCGTTCTTGCATAATCAGTTCTTATTATCCGATAAATCCCGTAGATATTTAAAGCTGAAAATGCCGGTATCGTGTCCGTCCGAAAAATGAAAGTTGAGAGCGTATCTTCCGACGATGGAAATATGCGAAAAATTTATGTCATCCGCCACCGTCTCGTCCCGCAGGCGTTTTTCGCCCGTCCATTCGTCAATGCAGGAAGCACACGGACATTTTTTGCGGAGTTCGACGGCGTTATATTTGGTTTCCTTTTCGTCCGACCATTTGATGGAAATTTCGGAATCGCTTTCTTCGATGATTTGGGTTGGTTCGATCATTTACAAATTGGAATTATCAACAATTTCGGCAGTAATTTCCGAAGCGGTGATGTCGTAATGCGATGCGTGATAGACGGCCGTCTCATCCCGCAGAACGATCGCCTGCGGGGTTTCGTGTTTGATTCCCGTTTTTTGAGCTACCTTTTTGGAAATTTCTCTCGCGTCCTGGACGGTTATCAAAAAAATGGTCGAATCAACTTCCGCGACCTCTTCAAAGACATTGGCGGAAATCGGACAGGATTTGCTGTGTTTGAAAATGACCACGGGCTTGCGTTTTGAAACTTCAAAAACCTCTTCGAGCTGTTCAGGGGTATTTAATTCTATAAATTGAGCTTTCATACAAAAAAAACTAAAAACTTCGGCAGGGAAGTTCAAATCCTAAATTTCGGGTTTCGGAAAAACCTTCCGGTAAGCGGTGATGTTTCCGGCGATGATGATCGGGATCGTCAGATATGTGCCGATGCAAAAAACGAACAAGCCGAGCAAACTTATGACAAACCCGATCACCCAAAGTCCGGCCACGCCGCTCATATTTTTCCAGACCGCTTTCGCACTCGTCCTGATCGCCATCCAGCCGGACATTCCGCGGTCA
>JBGTRS010000455.1:0-3950 GCA_041940665.1 Pyrinomonadaceae bacterium
TTCGACAACCGGATTCTACAGTATGTTAATGCCGAAGCTGCCAGCGTTTCGGAAATCTACAACTCAAAACCGCTAATTAATGCAACTGTCGCTGATTTTGAGAGATTTTAGGATAAGGCAGACATTCTTCATTTTTCGATGCACGCACAAGTAGATAACGAACAGCCTTTAGAATCTTTCCTGGGATTTAGAAAATACGGAAAAGAGGATGGTCGTTTAACGGTCGAAGAAATTTTGGATATGAAGTTGAAAAGAGAGAGCTTGGTCTTTTTGGCTTCGTGCGATACGAATAATGTCTTTAACGGAGAAGGTCTGGTAAGTCTAGCATGGGGAATGATGGCATCAGGGGCGACATCGGTTATATTCGCTCAGTGGGAAGCCAACGACAAATCAACGGCAATTTTTACAAAAACATTTTACGGAAATTACAAGCAAGGAATTTCTGCCGCCGACGCATTGCAGAAGGCAGCCGTCGAATTAATTAGAAATAAAACAGGCGGTATGCACGAACCGTATTACTGGGCTGATTTTATGCTGAACGGCGATTTCAGGTAAAAGAATCAAATCTGTAATCAAAAGTACCGATTATTAAAAATTATAAATTGGGAAATTAGTCGTTGAAGGGAAAAAGAACTATTGCAATAAAGGAAGAAAAACAGAGCAATTGATTCTCTTTGAAACGGTTTTGCCAAAATGCCAACATTACTCAAATACGCCCGAACCATTACCATTGATAGTGGACTTTCGATTATACAATAACGAAACTGTCCAGAGTTAAAAGTCTGTCATCATCCGCCGGCTTCATAAAAGGTTCAGCAATCATCAAGTTTTGACTTCCATTAAGAAGCTACTCAATTTTCGCAAAAATAATTTTCCGGTTTTTAGATCTTTCATTCATTTCTTAGTTTATAAGCATGTCAGGCGTGACTGCTTAAACAGAGATAGGATCATCGGCAAAACCCGATTTTCAACGATTTCGGCATTTAGTCGAAACTTTTTACATCAGGAGAATACAATATTCATTACAGAGATAAGCAAAGACAAGCAGATCCAAACAAACCGACCGCCGGTTCAAAACGTTTGCTCGGCGTCAATGATGAGGGTAAGCCTTACTTTTACTGGAGCGAAACGCCCGCTGAGTTTGCGGCTTACTTTGGTAAAAACAAGACTTATTGGGTATGGGGACAGCTCGAATACGGAAAGCATGGAAAAACGATGACACCTGATTCACGGGTTTTTATTGCCGACCGCGAAACTGCTTTGAAGCTCGAAAAGCTTGGGGTCGTTCGTCCCTGCAAAATCTGCGACAAGTCTGAGCTCGCGCGTTACGAAGCCGACCAGAGCCTGCAACTTAATCCTCAAATTGAAATTGATTGAGTGCTCAAATTTTATTTTTAAATTAGATTTAAACAGAAAAAGTTTTTGGTGATTTGCTCAATAACCAATTATTACACTAATAATTACATTACCTTTGCTTTATAAAATTACGGATGGAACCTAAATTCAAGCTAAAAGAAATAGTTCAAAAGAAGAATCAACCCGAATCCGTGGGGGTAGTTCTTGAACCATGTTGGGATGACCAAACGGAGACTTGGAGTTATAAAGTACAATTTGGAAGCACAATTACGGCGCTTCCCGAAACCTCATTACTTCACTGGGAGGAGGTAAGGTCAGTTTGGGACAAACTTCGAGATTCAAATGTATCAGGAATCGAGCATTTCAAGAACACTCTCACCTTTCATAAGCTGAAATCTCCGACAGCGCGGGTTGCGTATGCATTCTCAACCGCCAGAACTTTGTTCTTTCCTCATCAGTTCAAACCATTGCTCAAATTTCTGGACAACGGCGGCAGGGGCATATTGATCGCGGATGATGTCGGGCTCGGTAAAACTATCGAATCCGGCTACATCTTACGTGAACTTCAGTCACGAAGAAATGTTGAGCGAACCATCATTTTGGTTCCTGCCCGTTTGGGTATTAAATGGAAGAGAGAAATGCGGCAGCGGTTTGAAGAGGACTTTGAAATTGTCAAAGGAGCTGACCTTCTGTCGCTTGCTGAACGGATAGAGTCCGGAAAAGAATTACCGCCTTTCAAATGGATTGTTTCGTACGAGAGCGCACGACGGGAACATATTAGATTGGCTCTCGAGTCGGCGCAACCAGTCATCGATCTTTTCATAGCTGACGAAGCACACCGGCTGAGAAATCCGGAAACGCTTCAGCACAAGCTCGGGCGGCTTTTCTGCGATTTGTCCGATAATTCGATTTTTCTCACCGCCACGCCTGTTCAAAACAGCTTGGATGATCCGTGGAACTTGCTGCGGCTGCTTTCCGAGGATGAATTTCCGGACAGGGGAATTTTCATGCAGCAGGTTGCGGCAAATAGAGCGATACTGGAATGCCAGAAACTCTTATCCCTGCGTCCTCCAAAATTTGATGAGGTAATCGAAAATCTTTCCCGATTTAAGACAACTCAATCTTTGGGCGCGCCTGTATCAGAGACTTTCTTTGATTCAATTCTTGGACGTTTGAAAAAAAACGATCTGGTCAAAGAAGATGTCGCCGAATTAAAAGCCGATATTGCCCAGTTAAACATACTCGGACACGTTATATCGAGAACCCGAAAAGCAGAGGCTATGCCCGACTGTGCCAGAAGGGAAGCGATGTGGAATTCCATTGATCTTAGTCCGCCGGAGCAGCGAATTTACGACAGTGTCGAGGAGCTTTGCCGGGTTGGATCAAGCGGCGCAGACTCGGATTCATGGGGATTTCGAATGGCTACAATGATGGCTTTTCGGGCAACGGCAAGCTGTATCCCGGCGGCAATCGAGTATTTTAAGGAGAGATTGGAAGCCAAGAAATTTCAGCTTGAGCAAAATCTTGACTACTACTTTGAAGCCGGAGAATTAGCCGATGATTTTGAAACTCGTAAGGAAGTTGAGAAAAGGGCTGTATCTGATTGGTATGGTAGAAAAAGCCAGGTGTTAACAGAGATTGTTGAGTATTGGCAGTCAGAAGGCGGCATTGATACTAAACTTGAGAAATTGATTACTGCAATCAACGACGTTTGGGGCGAGGATTTGGAAAACGGTGTTCCGAAACGAAAAATCGTTATCTTTTCTTTTTTTAGAAAAACTCTTGAATATTTACGCCAGTCATTACTTGAAAGGCATATTGGCTTGAGGATGATTCACGGGCTGGTTCCTTTAGATGATCGTGAAAGAGCAATCGATGATTTTTTAACACGTGATGATGTGACCGTTCTGCTTACTTCTGAAGTCGGAGGTGAAGGGATAGATCTTCAGGGAGCTTCGGTCTTGTTCAATTACGATCTGCCGTGGAATCCGATGGTTGTCGAGCAGCGGATCGGTCGCCTGGACAGAATCGGTCAGCAGGCGGATAAAATCGTCATCGTCAATTTTGTCGTCACTGCATCCATCGAACAGAAAATTCTTCAGAGATTGTTAGACAAAATAGGTATATTTGAATCGACAATCGGTGAGATTGACCCGATTATCGGTGACCAAATTGAAAATTTGACGCGCCGGGCATTAAGCGGGATTCTAACTGCCGAGCAACTGGAAGAGGAAATCGAAAAGGAAGAAAAGGCAATTGCCAATCGAACAGTTGCCGCCCGCCTCGTAGCGACACAAGCCACAAATTTATTCACTTCAGACCAAAGTCTTCTCGATGAAATCAAGGCGATGACCGGTGAAAAGCAAATTCCAACAGAGCGAGATTTGATGGCATTTCTCAATAGATTTTTAGCCGAACGCTATCCCGGATGCCAGATTAGTGAGGCGGCAATATCGGAAACGGTTCAGGTTCGGTTTACGCCGAATTTGGGATTAGACATGGAACGCGCGCGACCGGAATTGGGAAACGATGTTCCTTCATTCGGAAGAAGAATAGCTGCGGGACCATTGTCTTTGACGATTTCCAGAGAGGTT
>JBGTRS010000456.1:0-3946 GCA_041940665.1 Pyrinomonadaceae bacterium
GTCCGGTCAGTTGTCCGTCCTCGAGTTTTCCGTTTAAGGTCAGAGTCATTGATTGTCCCTGGATTTCCATCAGAACGGTGGCGGTCAGATTGTTGCCGCTGACCTTACCGTTTTCGATCGTGCCGTTGCCGTGCGGCGTTGAGATAGTACCGTTAAAGACGGCTTTATCTTGTTTTAATTCGAGTGTGGAAACGATTGTTTGACCGCCGGTGTCCGCCTGCATATTCCATTTGCCCGTGATGTCAACGCTCGGAGCGGCGTTTTTGTCAATGATTTCGGGCATTTTAACGTCTTTCGGATCAACCGTTATTTCCGTCAGGCGTTTGGAAACGGCTTCGGTCATTTCGGACTGGAAGCGTCCGCCGAGATGTTTTGCTAAAAATTTTTCCGCCGAGGCGATCATCGCCAGATTATTGACCGGCCGGGCAAAGCCGTGTCCTTCATCGGGAGCGACGAGGTATTCGACCGGATAATTCCGGTCGCGGAGGGCGATGACGATCTGATCGGATTCGCGTTTGTTGACCCGTGGATCGTTTGCCCCTTGCACAACAAGCAGAGGTGTTTTGATCTTGGCCGCGTGTGTCAAAGGTGATTGCCGAATGAGCTGTTCTTTGCCCTCTTCGGTCGTCGGGTCGGCCATCCGTTTATGAAACATCGTCCGAACAGCTTCCCAGTAGGGCGGAACGGCGTCGAGCAAAGTTATGAGATTTGAAGGGGCGACAATGGCGACCGATGCGGCGTATAGATCGGGTGTAAATGTTACACCGGCGAGAGCGGCGTAACCGCCGTAGCTACCGCCCATTATTCCGACTCTGTTCGGGTCAACGATGCCCTTGTCAACCAGATGTTTGACGCCCCAGGTAATGTCGTCCTGCATCAGATCGCCCCATTGACCGTTGCCGGCATCGAGGAATTTTTTGCCGTAGCCGGTCGAACCGCGAAAGTTCATTTGCAAAACGGCGTAACCGCGGTTGGCAAGAAATTGTGCGATCGTATCGTAACCCCACGAATCCCGGCTCCAGGGACCGCCGTGCGGATTGACGACGAGCGGCAGATTTTTGGCCGGAACTCCTTTCGGTAAAGTCAGAAAGCCGGGAATTTCCAAACCGTCCGAAGATTTATAACGGATCGGTTTCATTTCCGCCAGGGCTTCACGCGGCAGGTTGTCGCGTATCTTGTATTGCAGGGAGAGTTTTTTGTTCTTGCGGTCAAAGAGATAAACTTCACCCGGGTCCGCGTCGGAATAAACGTCGACTTTGTAAATTGTTTCGTCTTTGGTCGAAGAACCGAAACTGATCTCCTTGCCCGGAAATTTTTTCTTCAGCCATTTGTAGTCGTTCTCGAAATCCTTGTTTTTCCAATAAATTTCGGTTTTATCGTCCGTGTAGGTCGTGCCGACGAGTTCTTTGGAAACCTGGCTGAAAATCGCTCTGCCGAAATCAACTTTACCTTTCGGGTCTTGTTCGACAAAGGTTTCTTTGCCCGTTGCCATATCAATAAGAACGAGCTGAATCAGATCGCGGTCGCCTTTGTTGGTTTGCATATAAAACTTTTTGTTGTCTTTATGAAACCGCACGGGCGAACAGGTTTCAAAAACATTGCAGGAATAGATCATTCTCGGCGTTTCGCCGTCGAGCGAAAGAATTTCCGTGTCGCCGTTTTTAGCGGAACGCACCGAAAGCCGCGGTTTGTCGGCATTATCGAAAACCAGACCCTGCAGACGATCTTTGTTTTCAAGGATCAGGGTTTTCTTGCCGGTCGAGATCGAGATTTTATAGATGTCGTGCCAGGCCGCATCGCGTTCATTTAAACCGACATAGATCGAATCGGGGTCGCTTTCGGGAACATTTTGAATAAATGCCCGTACCTTTTTGCCTTCGGTGATATTTCGAGCGGTCGGTGCTTCGGCATCTTTGGGAATTCCGTCTTGCGGATTGACCGCATAAACATTGAAATTCTCGTCGCCGCCGTTATCTTTGACGAACAAGATATAACGACTATCCCAACTCCAGAAATAACCGCCGATCGGACGTTTTGTCTCCGCCGTAACAAGGCGGGCTTTTTCAAACGGCTCATCGGCGGCTTTTACCCAAATGTTCCGCGTGTCTTGGAAGGGTTTCATAAACGAGATCCATTTTCCGTCGGGCGAAATTTGTGTGCCGGAATATTCCGGGTTTCCAAAGAAAACTTCTCTATCAATAAGTTCGGGAAGCTGGGCTGAAATCGTCATATTGGCTGAAACGGTAAAAATCAAGGCGAAAATTATTTTTGAAATTTTTGACATAGCGGTTCCTTTTTGTTTTGGATTTAATTCAGGATTACGGATTTTGGACTTGAATTGTTTCAATCTTAAAAATATTCATCCGACCAGGATTTTTTCTTAAATTTGTTTTCACTCCAAAAACCTTTGAAAATTTCGATCTTCGGAGCTTTGTTGTTATTGAGGATTATTGTGATCGCATCGAATCGGATTTTTTGATCTCGGATATTAAAAATTTTACGGTAAATTCTCGAAGTTCGCGTGATCTGCCGTTGTTTGCGGATGTCGATCGCGGTCAGGGGCGAAGCGAATTCGTCCGAACTTCTGGTTTTGACTTCAATAAAACAGAGCGTTTCTTTATCAATGGCAATAAGATCAATCTCGCCCGAAACCTGAACGCCTTTGCGGTTGCGTCCGATCGGGGCTTTGAAATTCGAGACGACAAGGCGAAAGCCGTTTCGTTTCAAAAAATCCGCCGCCGCTTTTTCGCCGAATTCGCCGACCTTACTTGAAGTCGTCTGAAATTCTTCGTTATCCTTGAAAATAGTTCCAACAATTTCCGACATTTGATTTGAGTTTAACACTGAAATGAGAAAAATCTATAAATTTTTGTTCATAGTTTCGATAATTGCAACTCTGACGGTTTTAACTGCCAGCCAAAAAAATTCACCTTTGCCGAAAGTCGTCCATTTTGAACAGGCCGTCAAGCACAAATATAAACCTGAAGATATGCCGAAACCTTTTGCGACGGAATCCGTCCGCAAACCTTCAAGGATCGTCGAACAGCCCCGGGATGCGACTTTGAAAATGCCGAAAGGATTTCAGATAAACGTCTTTGCCGAAGGCGGTTTTACGTATCCGCGGTGGATGGCACTTGCTCCGAACGGCGATGTTTTTGTGGCCGATTCGCGTGCCGACAGCGTCATCGTGCTGCGGGATAAAAACAAAGACGGCCGGGCGGACGAGCGGTTTGTTTGGTCTGATAAATTAAGCCAGCCGTTCGGAATGGCATTTTGGAAAGACTGGTTTTACGTCGCCAACACTGATTCGGTCGTCCGTTTTGAATACAAAAAAGGGCAGACCAAAGCGGACGGCAATCCCGAACAGATCATCAAACTGACACGCGGCGGCTACAATCAGCACTGGACCCGCAACATCAAATTTTCGCCCGACGGCACGAAACTATTCGTTTCCATCGGTTCAAGCGGAAATTATCAGCCCGAAGACGACGAACGTCGTGCCGCGATCAGCGTCTATAACCCCGACGGAAGCGGACACGAAATTTATGCGGGCGGTTTGAGAAATCCGATCGGTTTGGATTTCAACCCGAAAACGGGCGAACTTTGGACGGCCGTCAACGAACGCGACGGACTCGGCGACGAACTCGTTCCCGATTATGTAACATCCGTCAAAAAAGGTGCGTTTTACGGTTATCCATTTTCCTACATCGGACAAAATCCCGAACCGCGTCTCGACGGTGCCGGGAAAGACCTGATCGAAAAAGCGATCGTGCCGGATGTACTCGTAACATCTCATTCCGCCGCACTCGGTATCGAATTTTACGAAGGCCAAATGTTTCCGAAGAAATATCGGGGCGATGCCTTTGTCGCTTTTCACGGCTCCTGGAATCGTGAAAAATTAACGGGCTATAAGATCATCCGCATTGATTTCGACGAAAAGGGACTA
>JBGTRS010000457.1:0-3943 GCA_041940665.1 Pyrinomonadaceae bacterium
TTACTTTATTCAACTTTTCATGGCGGAAATGACACGGACGGAGGCTATGACATCAAGGTTGACAGTGCAGGAAACGCTTTTATTACAGGCTTTACAAGTAACGGTTCAACCGGTCTTACCACCACTGCCAACGCCTTTGATGTTACACACAACGGGGCATCAGATGTTTTTGTAACAAAGCTCAATCAAAACGGATCGGTTTTGCTTTACTCGACTTATATCGGCGGAATTTTCAACGATCTGGCTTACGGAATGGATATAGATTCATCCGGCAATGTTTTTATAACCGGCGAAACTTTCAGCGGTTTTACTTTTCCGATCACACCCGATGTCGTGCAAACCGTCCCGATTGCGGGCGGCGAATCTTTCGTCAGCAAACTCGGAGATTTTTCCGTATCGGGCAGAACGGTTGATTTTGACGGAATGGCAATCTCGAATTCCCGTATCGCTTTAAGCGGTGCGAGTTCAGGATTTGTTTTATCGGATACGGAAGGATTCTTTAATTTTTCCGACACCGCCGCCGGAAACTTTGCCGTTTCAGCGACAAAACCGCTCTATCAATTTAATCCGGGAACATTTCAGTTTCCGCAACTTCAGACCAATCAAAATCTGACCTTCGTCGGTCAACCCGTTACCGGTGGCCCGACCGCTGGCTTTGCAGATCTCGGCGGCAATGTCCGGTCTTCCGCCGGCAATGTCGGACTTCCCGATACAAAACTGAATCTGATAGATGCCGTTTCCGGCAATTCCCTGATCGTATTCTCCGACTCCAACGGCGATTATGAATTCGAAGGCTTATTGACGGGCAATTTTTATCTCGTTGTTCCCGAACGCGAAGGCTACAACTTCAATCCCGGTTTATATGAGGTCAATCATCTGGATGAAAATCTCCATCTCGATTTCCTGGCTTCGCCGAATAGCCCACGTCCCGTCAATGATTTCGACGGTGACGGCAAGTCCGATCTGGCTGTCTTTCGTCCGACAGAAGGCAGATGGTATATCCTCAATTCTCAGGACAATTCCGTATCCATTTTGCAGTTCGGTCTTCTTGGAGACATTCCCGTCGCCGATGATTTCGATGGTGATAACCGAAGCGACATCTCCGTCTATCGTTCATCCACGGGAGTTTGGTATCGGATCAATTCTTCCACCGGACAATTTCACGCCATTCAATTCGGGCAAGCGGAAGACAAACCCGTCCAGGCCGATTTTGACGGCGACGGCAAGACCGATCTGGCCGTTTATCGTCCGTCGAGCGGTGTCTGGCACAGACTTTTGAGTTCCGACGGAAGTTACCGGGCAACGCGGTTTGGTATCTCTGGCGATGTTCCCGTTCCGGCTGATTTTGACAATGACGGTAAAGCCGATCTGACGGTTTTTCGGGAAGGAACCTGGTTTCAGCTGAACTCATCAAACGATCGGGTTCACATTTATCAATTCGGAGTCGGGGAAGATCAGCCTGTTCGAGCTGATTTTGACGGTGACGGCAGAACGGATACGGCCGTATATCGTCCGTCGAGCGGTGTCTGGTATTGGCTCGAAAGTTCGGACGGAGATTTTCGTTTCAAACAAATCGGAATTGCAACCGATATTCCGACACCGGCCGATTACAACGGCGACGGAAGATTCGAGCAAGCCGTCTTTAGACATGGAATATGGTATGTTTCAAGACATAATAATTCATTTTACTCAAATCATTTCGGTCAATCCGGCGATATTCCCGTTTCGAGCAGGTAAAACATTATGCAATAAATCAAAAAAGATGAGTTACAGAATTTTCTTGTCCCGGCCGGACTGTTTGATTGATAAATTCCGCACCTTTTTATAAAGTTAAAACAATCGATACGAAAAATGGAAAATTCCGGAAAAAATCTGAATAACTCATCTGAAACATTTTTTAAAGGCGGCGGAGAAATGGGCGAGCGGATGCGTAATTTCGACTGGACGAAAACCCCGCTCGGAGCCGTCTCCGAATGGCCGCCGAGTCTTAAAACGGCCGCCCGGATTATGCTCAGTTCCCGCTATCCGATGTTTATCTGGTGGGGCGATGAACTTATAAATTTATATAATGACGGCTATGCTCCGGTTTTGGGTGCACGCCATCCGGCCGGTCTCGGGCAACCGGCCAAAAAAATCTGGAAAGAGATCTGGAAAGACCTCGAATCTCAGGTTTCAGCCGTAATGAATGAAGGCAAGGCTTCCTGGAATGAAGAAGTTTTGCTTTTTATGCAGAGGAACAATTTCATCGAAGAATGTTATTTCACCTGGTCTTACAGCCCCATCATCAAAGACGACGGAACGGTCGGCGGTCTGTTTTGTGCCTGCACCGAAGAGACCATCAAAGTTATCGGCAGACGCCGTCTGAAAACCTTACGTGATCTGGGCAATCACACGCCTGAAGAAATCAGAACGGTTAAACAAGCCTGCCGTTCTGCCGCCGAAACATTGGCTGAAAATCCATACGATGTTCCATTTGCACTGATCTATCTGATAGATGAGAAAGGCAATACGAAATGTATGGCCGAATTCGGTTTTGAAAGTTCTCAAGAGACCATCTCCGGACAAAAAGATTGGCAAACGGACGATGTTTGGAATTTTAAACAGGTTCTCGAAACAAATAAAAGCCGGATAATTGAGAATCTCGAAGAAAAATTCGGCAAACTGTCGGCCGGTGCCTGGCCGGACGACTGGACGAGAAATGCTGTTGTCGTCCCGCTGGCGAAAGCCGGAATTCAGGAGAAACCGGCCGGTTTTCTGGTTGCCGGAATCAGTCCGCGGCTGGAATTTAATGCCGATTACCGGGATTTTTTCGAACTCGTCGGCGGTAATATCGCTACCTCCATCGCCAATGCCCAGGCTTATGAGGAAGAAAAAAAACGGGCCGAAGCCCTGGCCGAGCTTGACCGGGCGAAAACGGAATTTTTTTCAAACGTCAGCCACGAATTCCGCACGCCGCTGACGCTTATGCTCGGTAATCTCGAAGAGATTTTGCATAAAGACAGCGATTTACCGGCCCGGGAAAAGGAACAGATCGAAACAGCCCACCGCAATTCGCTAAGACTTCTCAAATTGGTCAATACTCTGCTTGATTTTTCACGGATCGAGGCAAATCGCCAGCAGGCGGTTTTTCGTCCGACCGATCTCAGCCGGTTGACGACGGATTTGGCCAGTAATTTTCATTCGGCGGTTGAAAAAGCCGGAATGAATTTGGAAATTGATTGCCCGCCGATTGCGGAAAAAGTTGCGGTCGACCGTGATATGTGGGAGAAGATCGTTTTAAATCTCGTCTCCAACGCCTACAAATTTACGTTCGAAGGCGGGATCAAAATTTCGCTTGTAGAACGGGACGAGGCGGTCGAACTCAGTATCAGCGATACCGGCGTCGGAATTCCGGAAAAAGAACTGCCGCATATTTTCGAGCGTTTTCACCGCGTCCGCTCAACTCAGGGACGCACGCACGAAGGAACGGGCATCGGGCTCGCTCTTGTTCACGAACTGGTCAAGATGCTCGACGGCGAGATTCAAGTCGAAAGCGAAATCGAAAAAGGCACGACCTTCAAGGTTTCGATTCCGAAAAAACGCAAAAGGGCTGAGGCAGAAACGGAACCTGAAAACTTTGAAATAATACCGCCTCAGGATCAAAATTTTGACAGATCAAAAAATACCTGGCAAAGTTTTTTAATTGATTTTGAGATCAAGCCCGACCGAACCACCGATCTCCCCGGAGGTTCTGAAATTGCACCCGCTGAAACCCTGCCCTCAGCCGCAAACATCCTTCTGGTTGACGACAATACCGATATGCGGGAATACGTCGAAAGGCTTCTGGTCAAGGACGGGTTCAACGTTACAGCGGTTTCGGACGGCGTTGCCGCACTCGGAGTTTTGGAAAATGAACCGGAACTGCCGGACATAATCTTATCGGATGTGATGATGCCGCGGCTCG
>JBGTRS010000458.1:0-3939 GCA_041940665.1 Pyrinomonadaceae bacterium
AACACCCGATTCAATTGTCGGTTTTTCAAGTCAGGAATTTGAGCCGTCACCACTCGATGAACTCGCCAAGTTGGAATTGACGGCGGAAGAAGAAGATGTCGAATCTTCACCCGAACTTCGGCAGGAATATGAGGTCATCCGCATTGCCGCCGAGCAAAGACGTTCATTCGGTTTTTCGTTCCAGATGCACCGGCTGGTTCAGCAATTCATTAATTATTATCGCGGCCGCGGCCGACGCACGATGGAAGTCGGACTTTATCGTTCGGGTTACTTTATGACGATGGCTCGCCGCATCTTCCGCGAAGAAGGCGTCCCGGAAAATGTCGCGTGGCTCGGACAGGTCGAATCGGCCTGGAAACCGACGGCCCGCTCCTGGGCGGCGGCGGCCGGTCTCTGGCAGTTCATTCCCGGAACGGGAGCGAGATACGGTCTTCGCCGGACGGCTTATGTTGATGAGCGAAACAGTTTTGAAAAAGCCACCCGGGCATCGGCTCGCTATTTGAGATTTTTGGCCAACCGCTACGGCGGAAACTGGGAACTGGCGATGGCCGGTTATAACTGCGGTGAAGGAAATGTTGATAAAGCGATTCGTCGGGCCGGTTCGAGCAACTTCTGGGCGGCTTATCCGTATCTGCCGCGTGAAACACGCAACTACGTGCCGAACATTCTGGCTACGATCATCATTGCCAACAATCCGCAGGCTTATGGTTTCGGTCATGTTCGTCCCGCTCCGCGTCTTCGCTACGATCGCGTGAGAGTTCCTTCGATGACGAGTTTGAATTTGCTTGCTCAGGCTTCCGATACGACCGTGCAATATCTGCGTTATTTGAATCCCGAACTTCGCACCAACACGACACCGCCCGAACCGTATGTCGTTCGGGTTCCGGCCGGCCGTGCGAATAGTGTTGTCGCGATCCTGCGTCGCGGAGTTGAAGTTCCGACTAACAATTCACGTCTGGCCAGTTCTTCGGAGGGCGAAACCTGGGAAAACATTTCGAATCGAACGGGTGTTTCGGTCGCCGATCTGAAAGCGGCGAATCCCGGAATGAAAACCCCGCGTGGAAAAGTTTTCGTTCCCGTTCCGGCCGACAGTGTAACGGCGACGACCTATTCGCGTCCGACAAGTGTAAAACCGACTCTGACGGTGGCCGGAATCCGCATCGTCAAAGCACTCGAAGGCGAAACGGTTGAAAAACTCGCCAAACGCTTCGGTGTCGAGCCGGTTGAAGTCGCCAAACTGAACGGTTTGTTTGTCAATTCCAAGTTAAACAGCGGAAGGGAAATCAGAATTCCCGTTAAGACCGAATAGACTAAAATAACAAAAGTTTTCGAAAGCCGTGTTTGAATCTTCAGACACGGCTTTTTTTTATTGTCTATAGAGAATACGGAAAAGTGTATTACTTCAAATCACTTTTGAAAGAACTTCTCGAAAGTTAACAGTAAATTCAGTGGTTATGAACGGCACGGCTCTTGCGTTTTCAGTAATAAATAAAGTTTTTACAGAGGAGGTCAAAAAAATGGCGAAAGGTGATAAAGATAAATATACGGAAAAACAAAAGAGAATGGCGAAGCATATCGAAGATGAATATGAAGAAAAAGGCTATTCAAATCGAAGATGAATATGAAGAAAAAGGCTATTCAAAAGAAAAAGCCGAAGAGATCGCCTGGAAAACGGTGAACAAAAAAGAAGGCGGCGGAAACAAACCCGGCGGTTCGGGACGCGATGATTAAAAAGAAAAAGGCTTAGACGAGAATTTATTACTAAACTTCAGACAAAAAATTTAGGAAAAACAAAAAAATGAGAAAATCAGGAATTTTACAAAAGTTGACGAAAGTTGAAGGGGTCAAGGACAGACCATTTATTTCTATTTATTTGAATGCGGAACCGAACGAACACGGACGCGATGATTTTGATGTGTTTTTGAAAAAACAGTTGAGCGTTCACGAAAGTAATTTCGAGGAAGACTCACCCGAACTGGAAAGTTTTAAGCAAGACGCTGAAAAGATCAGCGAATACGCAAAAAAAGTTTCGCCTTCGGCGGACGGTATTGCGATCTTCGCCTCTTCGGCGGCGGATTATTTTCAAGCCTACGAGTTCGACGTGCCGTTCGAGAAATACGAGTTTGAGGTCGGGAGCCGGCCGTTTATATATCCTCTGGCCAGATTGGTTGACCAGAATCCGGAGTTTGCGGTCGTTCTGGCGGATTCCAATAATGCGAGAATTTACCTGATGCAACGCGGAAAAATTCTCAATCTCGAAGAGATCGAAAACGAAAAATACAACCGTTCGGAAGTCGGCGGCTGGTCGCAGATGCGTTTTCAAAGACATATTGACGAAATGCGGAAACAGCACGCCAAAGAAGTGGTTGAGGAACTGGAAAAGATCGTCCGGGCGGAAGATATCCGCCAGATCGTTTTAGCGGGAAACAAGGACGTTACGCTTCCGCTTCTGCGTGAGCAAATGAACGATTTTCTGAACGAAAGGATCGTCGGTGAGGTTCGAATCGAAATTGATGCTTCGGAGGATGAAATTATGAACGAAGCAGAAACAGCGATCAAACAGCACGATACGCTCAAAGACAAAGAAAAGATTGACCAACTCAGGGAACAGGACTATGATGAGGGCAAAGGTGTCACCGGTGTTGCCGAAACATTACAGGCTCTGGCCAACGGGCAGGTGCAGGAACTCTATCTGACGGAGAAAATCGATCAGATGGAATTTGACGAAAAAGAGGTTAAAAAAATCCTGGAAGCATATTCGCCGGAATTTGAAGATGAAATGCCGAATGAGAAACTTCTTCTGCAAATTGCCGATAATATGATTGTAAAAGCCTTGGAATCGGCCGAAAGGATCAGATTTATCGAGGATGAAAATTTGCTCGAAGAATTTGGCGGTGTCGGAGCCCTTTTGAGATACACGATGTCGGCCAATCAAAAACAGTAAAAATTTCGGACGCATTGGGGGATACGTCCGCAAAAGAAGACGGCAGATTATTTGTTTATTCTGCCGTCTTCCTACTTTAAAAGTTCAAACAAAAGCGGCCGGCTCGGCGATGCGTCCGAAGCAAACGGAGCGATCTGCAGATTGAGCAGATATTTGTCGCCGTCCTTTATTTTATCCGGAACATAGATCAATTCCGTGATCGTTGTGTTAAGGCGACTGTTTTCGTTCAATTCAAATTTTCCCGCTTCAACCTTCCAGAACTTCCGGTGGTTCGATAATTTTCCTTCATCAAAGATCCGGTCGATCGAAGGCAGATCAACCAGCAGATGTTCAACGCCCGCTTCAACAATAAAATCCAACGCCTCATTCGAAAAAAACGGCGGCACAAATTCGTCGCCGTAGGCTCTTGATAATTTGGCGTCACCGTTCGGCAGAGTTCTGATGATCAAGGCACTTTGAATTTTAGCTTTTGGATTTTGGATTGATTTTTTTGTTATCAGGAAATCATTTTCAGTTAATTCAATCGAGTATGTTTCATCGGTTTCAGTTGCTTGTTCAGGCTCAACCGAAACCAGAGTTGCCGGAATAAATGCGTCTTGCAGACAATCTCTCACGGAAATTCTTTCGTGCGTGATATGCCCGACGCATTCCGTATGCGTGCCGTTGCAGTGCGGAATAAATCTGTATTGCTCAAAATTACAGCTTCCGCCCTGCCGCGTATCGCCGACGAGTTCGCCCGCTTCGCACGGTTTTGATCTTGCTTTTTCAACACCGTAGGCATTGGGCTGGTCGCCGTTGAATTGCAGCGGGATGGAAATATCGAGCGGTTTTTCAGTATCGATCTGATATGTTCGATTATTTGACTGAAATGAAATAAACATATTGTGCGGAAGTTTAGCAACAGTTCGATAAATTGCATAGACGAAAAAGGGCATAAACTATTTATTTATGCCCTTTTGCTTATCGAATTACCCTTTTCAAGCCTTATTTGGCTT
>JBGTRS010000459.1:0-3917 GCA_041940665.1 Pyrinomonadaceae bacterium
TGTTTCAGATCCATTTTGGCGAGTCTCTGCAATGCTTCATCCAGTTCGATCAGTTCGATTTCTTTTTCGTCCGCCGCTACCTTGATTGATTCGTCAAGCGGCAGATCGCTGTTCATACCGCCGCGTTTGAGCCGATATTTGGCTTTGGCGTGGTCAACTAGAATCTGCCGCATCAGGTTAGCCGAGATGGCGAAAAAATGCGTGCGGGATTCAAACCGAATGTTTTTTTGCTTGATAAGTTTAAGATAAGCCTCGTTTATCAATCCGGTAGTTTGAAGGGTATGTCCGCGGCGTTCGCGGCGTATGTAATAATGTGCCTGCCGCCGCAGTTCATCATAGATCACCGGAATGAGAACTTCTAAGGCTTCGTTCTTACCTTCGCTCCAAGACCTCAACATTTCGGTTATTTCGCTCGATGAATGTTCACTCATGGCAATAAAAAGATTCGGCATTTTTCAGCCTCAGAATAGTCAGATATTCGGAACAAGTCAATTTTTTTCAGAAAAAAAATGGTCTGATTTTCAGCCGTCTGTCGCACTAGATATACAGAAGACAAAAAAAGCTCTTCAAAATCAAAATTAAAAGGAGATTCGAACAATGAACTTAAAAAAAATCAAATCAATTTTATTAACACTAAGTCTTTTTGCCATGTTAACAGTTGCGGTTCCGGCTAAAACGCCGGTAGCCGGATCGGGCGGGATAAACGCCGCTCCGCCGCCGGCGCCTGTTACTATTGTCGGCTCATGGGAAATTGATGGACTGACATCTCCAAACGGACCGCAAAACGGTGCGGCATTCAAAGCGTTGGGAACCTTTATAAGAGACGGCGGATTCACAAATTCGGCTAGTGCCGATCCGTCTCTGATGGCAACTCCCGGATATGGAGCCTGGGAAAAAATAAAAGGGCATCAATACGCTTTTGCGTTCAAGCAAATATTAGGCGGAGCGGACGGAAGCTTTCAGGGGCTGATCAAAGTCAAAGGAGATTTAAGCTTAAATTCGCACGGCGATGAGTTCGACGGCACTTTCTATATCGAGATTTCCGATGCCAACGGCGGCGTGGTCTTAACGGATACGGGAATAATAAAAGGAAAACGCATTCAGGTCGAGGATTAAAGCGTAAGAATAATTCTGAAGTAACCCGGTCTAATTTTTTCTTCTGGTGTCGGCCAAGCCTGAAAACTCTGCCGGGCAATTTCGGGAGAATTCTTTTCTAAAAACAGCAGCTTTTACCCGACCATTCGGTGGGAGCAAACACAAAATGTTCTCACCAATTCACTATATATGAGGAAGATAAAAGATCCGCCAGCCAAAGTTCACATTTGATCAAAACCAATTCGGGCAATTGGTTACTTGTCGAAATTTTATGAACTGAGAAGGAGAAAAAAAATGACTATACCGCCATTTCCAACAACAACAAATAATGGAAAACAAAATCGCTCCGAATCTTGCTCATTCTCCGCCGATTGCCGAAACCGGTATCTACGATTTTGCGACAAGCATAGCCATCGGTAAATTTCAGTCTGAATTCGGCCTAACGGTGGATGGTATCGCCGGCAGACAAACACTTTTGGCAATGGATGATTTGCTTTTAGCAATTGAACAAGGAGCAATGGAAATTTAAGCAGAATATTATCTGAAAAATTATGTGTTTTCTTTTACTGCTTTCCGATCTGTCCCAAAAGTTCCCGCACAGCCGTGTCGAGTTGGCTGTCTTTTCCGGTAAAAGTTTCGCCGAGCGGTCTGGTTACTTCGATGTCAACCGGACGCGGATTGAGTTCCATATTCTGCCCGCGATTGTCGGTGATCTTTGAACGCGGCAGACGGAATCGCGTGCCTTCAAAAAGCGTCGGACTCCAGGTGAAAATAATCCAGCCGGAAGTTTTTTCGCCGACGACCTTGCCTAATTTCAGAGTTCGATAACCTTCCGTCAAGTCTTCGGCATCGGAAAGCGAATGCTGATTGGTTACGAGGATTGTCGGGCGTTCAAGCGAGCGTTGTCCCAAAGCACTTCTCGCCGGATACGCCCAGAGTCCGCGTTCCTGCATCGTTAAGTAGCCTTGCCGGGCGAAAATGTCGATCACGTATGGGTTAATAAAACCGCCGTTATTGTTGCGGATGTCCACGACGACGCCCTGTTTCTTCTGGTTTTGGGCGTCGAGGTCAATATAAACCTGGGCGAGCGTTCCCGAACCCATATCGGGCAGATGGATGTAGCCGAGTTTGCCATTGCTGATCTTTTCGACGTATCGGCGGTTCTCTTCAACCCATTGGCGGTAAAGCAGATATTTTTCCGCTCCCGTGCTGACCGGTTTAACGACGACTTTGCGTTTATCCGCGGAGCCGTCCGCTTTTGCCGAGATTTCCAGTTCGACCCGTTTGCCGACCTTGTTCTCCAGAAGCTCGTTGATATTCGTTGTGCCGTCAATTCTGACCTTGTCAATGCTCACGAGATATTCGCCCGTTTTGATCTCTTTGGAAACATCCGCGGGAGAAAGTTCGATGACTTCTGTAATTTTTAAGCGACCGCTTGTTTCATATTCGCTGCGGTCGAAACGCAAGCCGAGACGTCCGATCGGCGTTGTGCGAAAGCCGGTCGAGCCGCTTACGCCGAGATGCGAAGCGTTCAGTTCGCCGACCATCAGATTCATCAAACGCCGCATTTCGTCCGCATTTCTCGCTCCCTTGATAAGCGGTGCGTAGGTTTGGCGAATCTCGTTCCAATCTACGCCGTGGAAATTCGCGTCGTAAAAATGATCCCGCATATACCGCCAGCCCTGCTCGAAAATCTCCATTTTTTCCTGCGGGAAATTGACGTTGATGTTCATCGTCACGGCAAGCGGTTTGACGCTTCCGCGGCCGAGATCGGCGATGTTGATGCGGCCGTTTTCGAGATAATAAACTTCCGTGCCTTTCGGCGAAAACTGGGCGTCGAACTTGAAGGTCGGCGTCGAAGTGATCTGTTTGGCCGAACGGTTGCGGGCGAGTTCATCGAGCGAGATCGTGTAGAGATTGAAACTTCCCTCGGCGGCGGCGGTTACGAGCAGAGTTTTGCCGTCGGGACTGATGGCGTGTTCATTGATCGAAACGCCGGTTTCCAAAAGGCTCAAGCGTTTGCGAATCTCTTCAAAGTCAATTTCGACGGGTTTTTTGTCGTCTTTTTTCGCCGTTCCTTTTCCGTCCGAAGCCGGCGTCGGTGTCGGCGTTTTGACGACATCTTTTTCATCCGCCGGCGTCGGCGAAGCGGTCGGACTCGGCGAAGGTTTCGGTTTTTCCTGCGGATTTTCCTGTTCGAAAAGTCCGCGGAATTTGTCTTCGTCGAATTTCGGCGTGCGGAGCTTTAAGGTAACCTGGGCGAGCGAAGGCGTTTCGGTGCGTTGTTGTGTATCGAACAGAAGATATTCGCCGTCGGGACTCCACGAGACCGTGCCGCTGAAGGAATTGGCGATAAAGCTGACGGGTTTTGTTTCGCCCGTTTCGACCGATGCGATGGAAACATTCGTATAGGAACGGTTTTCGGGATTGAGTGTTAAAAATGCGAGCCATTTGTTATCGGGCGAAAAGGTGAACGAGCGTTTGCCGATGAGCGGCGGAAGATCCGCGTAAAGGTCGGCAAGTTTCCGCTCTTGTTTTTTTTCGATGTCATAAAGCCGGATTTCGCGGCCGTTGCGGATAAAGGCGATATATTTTCCGTCCGAAGAATAAATTGGAGCATAATCGTTACCCGTTGTGGTGACTTGCGTTTCGGTCTCGCTCGCAAAATCATATTCAAACAGCTGATATTTGCCGTTTCTTTCCGAAGCGTAGAGAACCTTTTTGCTGTCGCTCGACCAGGTGGCAAAGGATTCGGGAGCGGCCGTTTCCGTAACGCGGATCGCCTCGCCACCTTCATCGGCGGTCGTGGCAAAGACCTCGCC
>JBGTRS010000460.1:0-3915 GCA_041940665.1 Pyrinomonadaceae bacterium
TATTCGATAAACGCGTTTTTGAATGAAACCGCCCAAGACGATTCGGCCCGCGAGCCGTTTGAGCTGGAAAACCCGTATCTTCTGGAAGTCAATCTGAACGGCCGGGTGTGGGCGAAACTCGGTTCGATGATCGAAGTTCCGGCGGCGGTTCTGGCGGTTGATAAAATCATCGAAGAATCAGATTTTTTAAGTGTCGGAACAAACGACCTCGTCCAGTACATTTTGGCGGTTGACCGCGACAATGAAGATGTGGCGGATTGGTTCAGAACTCTTCATCCGGCCGTTTTGAAAAGTATAAAAATCATTCTGCAAGCTTCGAAAAAATTTGAAAAACCGGCAATAATCTGCGGAGAAATGGCCGGCTCGCCGCTTTATGTGCCGATCCTGGTTGCATACGGTGCAAATGAACTGAGTATGAATCTCAATTCGATACCCCGTGTTCAAAATATAATTTCAAAAATCGCACAGGAAGAAGCGAAAGAGATCGTTTTGGAAATCGAGAAATGTAAGTCATCGGACGAAATAGAGAAGATTGTCAATCAAAAGTTCAGAGAAAAATGGACGCATCTTTTTGATCACTAAGAAAAAAATCCAATAAATTTTAGAAAATACAGGCATTTAAGCATATATAAAAGCAAGAACGAGTTTTAGTAACATTTGAATTTGATAAAAATGTTTTCGTAAATTCTTATAAGTATGTTAAACTTCTGCCCAAAAAAATAAGTATCTGACTTTAATAAACGGTTTGAACTTTCAGGAAAGTTTATCTGTCGGGTTATTGGTGTAAAAAAATGTCTGTTTTAAGAAAAATCGGTTTTAAATTATTTATTGTAAGTGTTGCATTTATTTCTCAAATAAATGCTCAAACTATAAATTCACCCTTTTCTCCGAATCCTCCGGTTACAAAAAAAGTTGATGAAAAAGCGAAAAAGACGGATGTGGAGATTATCGAAAACGATTCTGATGAAGTTTTTTCAAATAAAAGAAATCAAACAAAAAACGGTGACCTGGCTAAAAATATAAATAATGCATCCGTTTCCGAAAAAACCAGAGAGATCGTCAAACAGGCAAATCGGCAAAAATTGCCGCTGACCGAAATCTATAAGGTCGGGATCGGTGACGTTTTATATATAAATTTGCAGGATACGACGGCGAAATACTATACGGTTTTGATGGACGGAACGATTGATTATCCGTTAGCCGGAAAATTGGTTTCGGTCGTTGATTTGACTACCGATGAAATCGAAGAACTTTTGCGGGAAAAAATAAAGCTCTATCAAAATCCGCAGATCACGGTCAAAGTCCGCGAATATGCGAGTCATAAAATCAAAGTTGAAGGGCTGGCCAAAGCCGGAGATTATTTTCTCCAACGCGAAGCAATTCCGCTTGTTGTCGTAAAAACAATGGTCAATGCCGATTCCAAAGCGGATAAGGTCGTTTTGGAAAGAGAGAATTCGGATCCGCGGGAACTCGATCTAAAAAATTCGGAAAACGATAATTTTTTGATACAAAAAGGAGATTTGTTGAGGTTTGAAACGGGAAATATTTCAACGAATTCTTTATCAGCCGATAAATCACAGTATTACTATTTCGGCGAAAAGGTTTGTTCCGGCGGAAAAAAAGAGTTTCATAATGGTATAACATTGATTCAGGCAGTATTTAATGCCTGCGGCGGATTGAACGATAAATTGAAAGAAATAAAAATTTTGCGGAAAGCGGAAAACGGAAACTTTATTGCTCTCAAATTCAACGTCAAGGAAATCCTGCAGAATAAACAGGCCGACCCGCAAATACAACCCGGCGATATGATTGATGAAGACAGGTAAAAAAGTTTTTACAATAGAAAATAATTATTAAAAAGGTTTTTACTTCAAAGCGTTTTTTGTTAAAATATATAAGCCCTGCATCTGAGTAAATCGGATAATCGCTTGTGAAAAAGAGGAAAGTCCGAACACCATAGAGCATCAAGCCGGATAACGTCCGGGCATATGCTTGTTATTAGCAAGCATATGACGACAAGTGCAACAGAAAGCAAACCAGCCTGAAAGGGTGATGGGTGAAACAGTGAGGTAAGAGCTCACAGGCATGTCTGGTAACAGACGTCGCACAGGTAAACTCCTTGAGGTGCAAGACCAAATAGGAAAACGTATTTCTTGGGTTGCTCGCCCAAAGTTTCGGGAAACCGAAACGGCGTTTTCGGGTAGGTCGCTTGAGCTATTTGGTAACAGATAGCCTAGATGAATGATTATCGCATTGCATCAAATGCAATGTCACAAAATTCGGCTTATTGATTTATTCAAATCGCAGGGCATTCTTATTTATTACACGCATATCAGAAACAGGAGAGATTAAAAATTTTATGGCAAACCGCAAAGGGGTTTTTATCGGTGCGTATGTTCCGAATGAATTAAAGGAATCATTAAAAAGACGGGCGGCGGCAGAACACCGCACCTTGTCACAGGAAATCACGAGAATTTTGGTCGAAGCAGTCCACGGTAAAGGACTGCCTTCAGGAAGCGTTGATCGCCGAGATCCGAAATCAACCCCGAGAAGACGTTCGACCGATCCGCTTCCGCGTCGCCGTTCGGAAGATTTGCCCTATATTGCACCGGAAGATAAAAAGTAAATTTTGACCGGTAAAATAGTAAATGGTTAATTGTTTATTGTGTTTTCGTGAAATACAATAAACAATTAACCATTTACTATTTTGGCTTTTAGAATGAATAATAAATTTATCTGGTTATCCATTGTTGCCGTGATTTTGAGCTTTATCGGCGGTTTTTTGTTGGCGAACGCTCTCAACCGCAGTGAAATTGACAGGTTGACGGCGGAAAACACAAGGCTTCAGAAAGAGGTAGGTCCGCGGGGAAATAAACCGGACGAACTTAATTTAACCGATGAGGAGCTTCGGGCAAAAATTAAGGAGGCAGATGAAAAGCCGGATGATTTTGCCGTTCAGAAAGGTTTGGGTTTGGCATTATATTCCTATGCCGGAATGAAACAGGATGAAAAATTACTGGATGATGTCGAAAAACTTCTCGAACGTGCCTACAAATTAAATCCGAACGATTATCAGGTGACCGTTTCTCTCGGAAACATTTATTATGATCTGGGGCAAATAAAAAAGGATAATCAAAGAAACCTGAAGGCGAAGGAAATTTACGAAAAAGCCCTTGAAAAAAATGAAAAAGACACGAATGTTCTGACTTCTTACGGTCTGACATTTTTATTTGACGAAACGCCGGAAAGAAAAAAAGCGATTGAACAATTTGAAAAGACCTTAGCCGTCGATTCGAGAAATGAAAAAGCCTTATTTTATATGACCCAGGCTCAGATCGAAGAAAATAATCAAACGGAAGCAAATAAATATCTGGTCAAATTAAAAGAGGTCAATCCGGAAAATCAAAGCATCCCCGAACTGGAAAACAAACTTACTCAAAACAAAAATTAAATGAAGTGGCTGATAATTTTACTTTTATTTCTGATTCTGTTGGCGGTCGTTGTTTACCGTTACCGCAAGCATATCCAAACCGCCTGGTTTATGTGGCAAACCTATAGAAAGTTTCGCCAACAGATGAAACCACCGAAAAAACAGGTCGAAAAGCAAACACGTTCGAATGACACACAACTTGTCCGTTGTCCGAAATGCAATAAATGGACGCCTCAGGGTGAGGCCGTAAAACTCAAATCAAATTTTTATTGTTCTTTAACCTGCCTGGAAGAATCGGTAAGTTTTAATAAGTGAATTATACGGTTAGGAAACAAAACTGCTTAGATACCAGGCGATCATTCGTTCACCGAAAAGTAGTGCGACGATCGAACCGATACCCAGAAAGATTCCGAAGGGAATTTGAGCCTGCATATCCTTATCTTTGGAAGCGGCAATAACCCCGATTCCGGCGAAGGCTCCCGTAA
>JBGTRS010000461.1:0-3914 GCA_041940665.1 Pyrinomonadaceae bacterium
TTGGCCGGCAGATTTCTGTTTTCGATCAGAGATTTCGCCAGTTGATCCATGGAGATGACGTTATAGTTCATATCGTAGAGATATTTCATCTGCTGGCGAAAAATCTTCGGCTCGGTTGAAATGACCGAGCCGCTTTCATCAATGGAGTGATATGTGATTATCGGTATGTTTACCTTCTGCGTTACCAACATATTTTAAAAATAATTATCCCCGAACAAAACTCTAAAAAAGACGACCGTTCGGAGGCGTCCTCAAAAAAACAACGCTTCCGAACGATCAAATAGTTTGTTTTGCCCGACTATTTGAATTGTTAATTCCCCCGAAAAACTAAACGGTAACTGCCGCAGGCCGCATATCGGCGGCTTCGTTTAGAATTTCCCCCTTTCGTTTTAACTTTAATTCTTTGATCAGACCCAAATATCTTTCAAGATGGGCTTCTTCGTTCCAATACTTCAGATAAGCCGCGTGGCCTTTCTCGCCCAGCTCGTTTCGTAACGAAGGACTTCCGGCGATCTTATCCATCGCCTCGATCAGTTCGGCTTCCGTTTCGTATATAAAACCGCCGCCGCTGTCTTCGACGACTTCCGGCAAGGCACCGAGATTATTCGTGATGACCGGCGTTTTCCGCGAAAAGGCCTCGATGATGATGATTCCGAACGTTTCGTAACAGATTGACGGAACGATCACGGCAACGGCTGATTTGTAAAGACTTCTCAATCTCGCCTGATCAACCCGGCCGGTAAATTTTATGTTCGAGACACCCTTGGCCTGCTTTTTCAAATTTTCCGTAAAGTTTCCGTCGCCGGCGATCAGGAGATCATATTCCGGTTTTTTCCGGAAGACCGGAATGATGTTCTGGACGCCTTTGATCTCTTCGAGCCGTCCGACAAAAAGAAAATACGGACGCACGGAATTTCTTCCGGCTTCCGTATTTTCATTTTCTTCCGGCGGAGTTGGAAGAAAATAAGGCATTTGTTTGATCGGTATATCCAAACCGTTTTCCAGATGCTTTCGCAAAGTAAAGCGGCTTGGCGAAAGAAAACAGTCCACGTGTTTGAGCATCTTCTCCATCAATCCCGTGTAACGCCAGGCCTGCGGCGGACGCTTTCCGTGCAATTGACAGCTCAGACAATTTTTGGTCGTGCAAACTTCCCGGTTATATTTCCAAAGAACGTGCATCGGACAGATCAGCCAATGCTCGTGCGTCGTGTAAAGCTTGATCGCCTCCGCCGAACCGTAACTCAAAGCCGAAATCCCGATCAGAGACATATTGTTGTAATGGATGACGTCATAATCGTTTTCTTCCAAAGCTTTTTTAAGTTTGTCCTTCAAGATCGGTACGCCCGTCTGCTGGGTCAGCAACGGCGACAAAAAGCCGGCCCGGCTTTTGAGTTTGATAACGTTGATGTTCGGATGATTCGGAAACTCGGCGGTCGGATGTTTTCCGTTCAAAAGCAAATAGGAATCCTCGCAGTAAAAAACGTCCACAAAATGACCTTTCTTGGCCAATTCGTTGCTCAGACGGTAGATGTGCATTCCGTCGCCGCCGAAATTATACGGCGGATAAAAGGTCGAAACCATACAGAATTTTAAGGGTTTATCCGTCATTTACCGTCAACGGCCAATTCCTCGAACATCCGAAGCGTATCTTCCGCCGCTTTTTGCCAGCCGAATTTCTTTGAACGATCCAAACTGCTCTTTTTCAGATCGGCTATCAGCGAGCCGTCGTTTAAAATCTCCCCGATGACCTCCGCCATATTCTTTTCATCCCGCGGATCGAAAAACCTGCCGGCCTCGCCGACCACTTCCGGCAGAGAACTGCAGTTGCTCGCCACGACCGGTGTTCCGCAAGCCATCGCCTCGACCGCCGGAAGCCCGAAACCTTCTTCGAGCGACGGAAAAACCAGAAGCGTGGCGGCATTGTAAAATAAGGCCAGGTCTTCATCGGAAATAAAGCCCGTAAAAATAACCTTGTCTTCGAGTCCGAGTTTCGCGACCTGTTTTTTTAAAGACGGATACGCCGAGAAAAACGGATCGTCCTTATAATCTCCGACGAGAACAAGTTTGACGTCCGTTTGATCGGGATTTTCATTAATTCGCCTGAAAGCGTTTATCAAAGAACTCAAATTCTTGTGCGGGCTGATGCCGCCGACGTATAAAAGAAGTCTTTCTTCCGGCTTTAAGCCGAACCGGCCGAGTGTTTTATGCATCGCCCCGTTTTTCGGCAAAACTTTGAAGATCGAACGGGCACCCTCACTGATCACCCGCAGACGCGTCGTCGGAAGACCAAAATACTCGCTGATCTGCTCTTTGGAATAATCCGAAACCGTCAGGATCAGATCGGATTGGCGAACGGCCGCGTTTTGTTTTAATTTCCAGAAAACTTTCGATTTCGTATTCGGAAAAATAAGTTCGGGGTTATGATCGGCGATGACATCGTGAATCGTGACGATGACCTTGGTCCGGTTCAAAATCGGAAAATACGAATAGACCGCCGGAAAAAAGAATACGTCAACCTGGTTCCGCCAAACCTCGCGGCTCATCGCCCATATATCTTTTAACGACCGACTGCCGTTCGCCGAAGCCGCTTTGATCGGTGAAACTTTTGTTTCAACTACGATCTTTTCTACCCGTTCGGGGATCGCTTCGCTGTCGGAGGTATCGCCGTCAATAAAAAACAGATACTCGTTGGTCTTATCAATCTCCAGAAGATGTTCGAGAAGTTCGCGGGTAAATCGTCCGAATCCCCGTTTGTTTCCCCAACAAGTAGCGTCAACTCCGATTTTCATAAAACGATCTGTCAAAATAAAGATTCTTACGACGACTCCGAATGCAGGTTCGGATCAAACGGAGCCGGAAATTTCATAAACCCCGTGCCGATCAAAATAAACGTTCCGGTCAATATCAGTGCGGCCACAAGATGAAGGATCAACGGCAAACCGGCATTTGAAAACATTCCGAAAATCCACGCACCGCCAACTATAGCGGCCACGATCAGATGCGGTAGAAACAGTTTGAAATTTACCGTCTGACTCTTAACCTTACTCGTTACCACATACTCGAACCGGCGGTTCAGAATGACCTGACAGAGAGCCAGAATGAGATACGGATATTTTGCCAGCCGCAGCACCCCGGCCCGCCAATGCAAGCCCCATTCTCTCTTTCGGTCTATAAAAAAGCGTTGGTGATACAGGTCAAAAATCAGAAGTACCGCCAATACCATAAGAAAATCTATCGAGAAAAAATATCCGACCGCGTTCGGCATCAAGCCGGTCGCCAGCATATAGGCGATGATCAATAAGATGATCAAAGTGGTCGCCCCTTGCAGATAATAAAACCCGTGAAAAAAGCTCACGATCGTTTCTCTTAAATGCAGTTTTCTCAAAAGTTTCGGTTGTATCCGAAACTTGATGTCCAGCACCGAGCGTGCCCAGCGAAGCTGTTGTTTCAAATAGCCTTCCCAATCAACCGGCGTCAAACCGCGGGCGAGGATTTTCGGCACATAAACGCCTTTCCAGTCCGCCGCCCGATACAAAAGTGTGATCAAAAGGTCATCGGCATCGTGAGCCGCAAAACCGCCGACCTCCCGCAAGGCGGCAACCCGGTGCGTATTATGACAACCGGTGACGATCGGGTAATCCATCGCGTAACAGAACATCTGCGTGGATGAATAATATGCATATGTCTCTTCCGCCGCCCCGCGGGCAATGAAGCTCGCTTTCTGGTTATAATAGATCTGGGCGGCCTGGGCATAACCGATTCGCGGATCGTCAAAATATCCCAACACCTCCGAAAGAAAATTCGGTTCGGGAATATGATCGGGATCGAACGCCGCAATTATCTCGTATTTCTCAAAGCCGATCTCGCTGAGCCAGCTGTTGTAATTGCCGTGTTTGGTACGAGCCTGAAAGGTG
>JBGTRS010000462.1:0-3906 GCA_041940665.1 Pyrinomonadaceae bacterium
AATTTCGCATTGTAGCGCGTGCATTCGTCCATTAAAATTGCCAGATGTCCTAAATTTCTCGAAAGCCGGTCAACGTCATACACGATCAACGCGCCGAAAGTTTCGCTTCTAATTAGTTCGCGGGCATCCGACAAAAGCGGACGCTCGAACAATTCCGCGCCGGAGTAAACTTCCTTTATTTCTTTGGCTATTTTGAGATTGTTTTTGGCGGCGTATTCGCGGATCGCTTCAAGCTGCGTGTCAAGCGAAACCTCATCGCGCTGGGCGGCTGTCGAAACACGGGAGTAGGCTATACAATTTTTCATAGACTTGTGACCATTGAAATGATTTATTCGATGTTAGATTTCATCATCCACACTTGATAATAGCAGAAAACAATTTTTTGTAAAATGCACTTATATAAATATTTTTAAGAATGCTAAATTCTGCTATAATTCGCGCAACTTAACTTTTTTCTTGAGAGTTTAGCAATAATTTCATACAATCTCTCTGATCTATAAATTGGTTTCTCAACTTAACCAGCGTAAATGCCCAGAATTTTCGACAATATAGAATTGTCATTTCTTCCGACTTTGCAGGAAAGTCTGCGAATTGCTGAAAGAGCGGATTTCTGTGTAGGTTATTTTAATCTTCGCGGCTGGAAAGAAATTGCCGGACATATTGACGGTTGGCAAGGTAGTGCCGAAAACTGCTGTCGTTTAATGGTTGGAATGCAGTCTGCACCGCAAGATGAGTTGCGTAAATTTTTCAGTCTTACGAATAAACAGGAATTAGATCAAGCCACAGTAGTTCGCCTAAAGAAAAGAATCGCTCAGGAGTTTCGAGATCAACTTACTTTTGGAATTCCAACTGCCGAAGATGAGAAGTCGCTTCGGCAATTAAGCGAACAGATCAAAGCCAAAAAAGTTGTCGTCAAGTTATTTCTAAAGCATCAACTCCACGCCAAACTTTATCTTGTTCATCGAAACGATCATAACAATCCGACAATCGGTTTTGTCGGTAGCAGTAATCTAACCTTTGCCGGATTATCAAAACAAGGCGAGTTAAATGTTGATATTCTCGATGACACGGCTTGTAAGAAATTACAAAAATGGTTCGACGACCGTTGGGATGACCGTTGGTGTTTGGATATATCAGATGAATTGGTTGAGATCATCGAAACCAGTTGGGCGAGAACGGACTTAATTCCGCCGTATCATATCTATCTAAAAATCGCCTATCATCTTTCCCAAGAAGCACGAGCCGGACTTGCTGAATTTCGTATTCCAAGACAATTTCAAGACATTCTTTTCGACTATCAAAAAGCCGCTGTTCAAATCGCCGCGCATCATTTGAAGAAACGAAATGGTGTTTTGATCGGTGATGTCGTCGGACTTGGTAAAACTCTGATGGCGACCGCACTCGCTAAATTGGTTGAAGAGGATTCAGGACACAGCACACTCATAATTTGTCCGAAGAATCTTGTCAAAATGTGGGAAAGCTACAGGGACAATCATGGTTTACAGGCGAAGGTGATGTCTTTAAGTAAGGTTATCAAAGATTTAACCGAAGTTCCCGCACGTTTCCGCACGGTTTTAATTGATGAAAGCCACAACTTACGCAATCGTGAAGGTAAACGCTACCGTGTAATCCAAGATTATATTCGGGCAACAGACAGTCGTTGTATTCTTCTTACTGCTACGCCATACAACAAATCTTACCTAGACCTATCGGCACAACTCCGGCTTTTTGTGCCGGATGATAAAGACATCGGTGTTCGACCGGAAAAATTACTGCGCGAAATCGGTGAAACCGAATTTCAGAGTATCTATCAAAGCTCGCTTCGTTCACTTGCCGCTTTTGAAAAGAGTCTTTACGCGGATGATTGGCGCGATCTTATGCGGCTGTTTCTTATTCGCCGGACACGCACATTTATTCAAGATAATTACGCGGACACGGATGACAATAACGGAAGAAAATACTTGCCGTTTATCAATGGAAAAAGATTTTATTTTCCGACGCGCCAACCATTGACGCTCAAATATGAAGTCAAGGAGGATGATCCGAATGACCAATACGCCCGCTTGTCTTCACCTATGGCAGTCCAAACAATCGAAAGTCTTTGGCTTCCGCGCTATGGCTTAGGAAATTACGTTTCAAAATCAGCCGAAAAAATAGCATTACCGAGCGAAAAACGGCAGATCGAAGGTCTTTCACGCGCCGGGTTGCGTTTGATGGGATTCAGCCGGACAAATCTTTTCAAACGTTTGGAATCCGGCGGAACGGCTTTTCTACTTTCCGTCGAGCGTCATATTCTGCGAAATTATATTTTCCTATACGCGATTGAAAACAAACTGCCTTTGCCCATCGGATCGCAATCAGCCGAATATCTCGACACGACACGAAATGATCAAGATGAAGATGAATTTTCAACACTTTTTGACGATGCGGAACTTGATGAAGCCGAAGAATCAACCGAGGACGAAGACATACTCGAAAACGAAGAATTTCTTTCTGTAAATCACACTACCGAGGAATTCAAAAGACGCGCCGCCGATGTGTATCATCAATATCAAACTGTTTTTCAGCGAAGGTTCAAATGGATAAATTCTAAATTGTTCAAACCGACGCTTGCCCAGCAATTAAAAGAAGATGCCCAAAATCTTTGCAACCTTCTCGACATCGCCGGAACCTGGAAAATTGAACGCGACGCGAAATTTTTAGAACTTCTGAAACTTTTGCAGTTCAAACATCCGACGGAAAAGGTTTTGATCTTTACGCAGTTTGCCGACACAGCCGAATTTCTCGAACGCGAATTAAGAAAGAAAGGCATTACGCATCTTGCTTATGCAACGGGAAATTCAGCCGATCCTACTGAACTCGCGTGGCGTTTCTCGCCGAAAAGCAACAAGAAAAATGTGTCGCCCGAAAAAGAGTTGCGCGTTTTGATTGCAACCGATGTTTTGAGTGAAGGGCAAAATTTGCAGGATGCTCATATCGTCGTTAATTACGATTTGCCGTGGGCGATCATCCGGCTTATACAACGCGCCGGTCGTGTTGACCGTATCGGACAGGAAGCCGAGCGGATTCTTTGTTACAGTTTTCTACCGTCTGACGGAATTGAAAACATCATCAGGCTTCGCCAGCGAGTCGTTCAGCGATTACAGGAGAATGCCGAAGTCGTCGGCACGGACGAAGCATTTTTTGAAGATGAGTTTCAGACGGAAAAACTTGTTGACCTCTATCACGAAAAAGCCGGAATCTTGGATGACGAAAAAGATTCGGAAGTTGATCTGGCATCACAGGCATTTCAAATCTGGAAAAACGCGATTGAGCAGAATCCAAAACTTGAAAAAATTGTCCGTGAATTGCCGAATGTCAGTTATTCAACCCGTAAATTTACTCCAACTGAAATTCCCGAAGGCGTAATTGTCTATGTCCGCACGGCGGAAGATACGGATGCGCTTGCTCTGATTGATAAAAACGGAAAAAGCATTACCGAATCACAGCTTGCGATTCTCCAACTGGCGCAATGTCATCCCGACACACCCGCTATTGAAAGAAATCCGAAACATTTTGAAATTGTCGGTCAAGGCGTGGAAATGATCGTGCGCGAAGAAAAACTGACGGGCGGCAATCTCGGCAGACCTTCCAGCGCGAGATACAGAGTTTATCATCGCCTGAAATCTTATCTCGATGAAGCGCGCGGAACTTTGTTTGAAGCCCTGCCCGAATCGAAAAGTTTGACCCAGGTGATTGAGGATATTTATCGTTTCCCGCTTCGGCAAACCGCAACGGATTTATTGAATAAAAAACTGCGCGAAGGCATCGGCAATCATCAGCTTGCCGAACTCTGCTTTTGGCGAAACCTCGATCAGAGCCTGAGCATCGGTGATTTCAATCGAGCAGCGAACCGCGGACGAATAT
>JBGTRS010000463.1:0-305 GCA_041940665.1 Pyrinomonadaceae bacterium
AGTTGTGCTTTATCAACACTAACTGGTGCTTCTATTGAAGCTGGTCTTAAAGCAGTTGGTACATTTGGTATAAGCGGTGGAGTAGCATTGGTAGGTACAGGTGGTGGTACTTTACCAGGTTTAGCATGTGTTAGTGCAGGCTATCAATTAAATAAAATGTCTCACAATGTAGGAAAAAATATTCAACAATTATTAATTCATGCTATTCAAAATAACATGCCAGATGATAAACAAGTAGATTTTACAAAAGACATAACAGTTGTACACAGGGATGGAACACAAATAACATTTTCAGCATCAACAAT
>JBGTRS010000463.1:315-3904 GCA_041940665.1 Pyrinomonadaceae bacterium
AGATTCATTAGTATTGAAACAATATATAGATAATGAATACTATAAGGCAATGTTTTTACTAAATAGTGTCGATGATTCAGTAGAAGAAGTGAGAGATATATTAGAATTTAACGATATCATAAAACAAAATATTGAACCAATACCAGAAGAAAACATAAATGTCAACGAATTATTTGAAAAATTTCATCCTGAGTATTTTGATTTTGATTTAAACTGGAATCAAAATCGATCAAATCGCTATTATTTTCATTATCGTTATTTCTTATTTTATAAAATTTTTCAATGGGCCACAAAACTATTAAATATACAACCCAATTAAGAAATTTTCAAATTTGTTTTTTAAATGTTCAAATTTTTTTACTATTTTTGCTAATTTTTAAACTTTTTCTGTATTAATTTGAAGAAAATGGAACAATAAATAAATGAGCACAAAGAAGGGGAGAAAGGGAGCAGGGAAGAAGGGGAGAAATACGTTGATCTGGTCTGCGAGGAGATGTTGCCGAAAGCCATCGAATGGTATAAAAACTCGCATTTTTACGAAAAACAAACTCCAAACTCTGAACTCCAAACTCTGAACTTTTTCATAGACGTTTTCTGCGAAAAAGGTGCGTTCAATCTAGACCAATCAAAGCGTGTTATCGAAACGGCAAAAGATTTGGGTTTTATGATCAAAGCTCATGTTGATGAATTTACAAACTTAGGCTGTGCCGAATTTGCGATCAAAAACGGGGCGACTTCGATCGACCATCTGGACGCGACGAGCGAAGCGGAGATCGAAATGCTCGCAAATTCCGAAACGGTCGGTATTGTCACACCGACGGTAAATTTCAATTTCGGCTCGAAGGAGTTTGCCGACGCAAGAAAGATGATTGACGCGGGGTGTGCATTGGCCGTTTCGACCGATTACAATCCGGGTTCGGCTCCGTGTCCGTCGCTTCAAAACGCGATGGCCATCGCCTGCCGGTATCAGAAACTTCTGCCCGGCGAAGCGTTTAATGCGGTGACGATCAACGCGGCGTTCGCCGTCGGGTTGGGTGAAAAAACGGGTTCGCTCGAAGTTGGGAAACAGGCCGATATTTTGATCCTGGAAACGGATGATTATCGTGAAACGGCGTATGAATTCGGCGGTAATCTGGTAAAACACGTATTCAAAGCGGGAAAGCTTTTATAAAAATTTCTATGAAAAAAATCGTTTTGGACGGTGAAAGTCTGACATTTAAGCAGGTTTTGGCAGTCGCCTTCGGTAAACCGAATGAATCTGTCGTAACACTTTCGCCGAAGGCAAAAAAACGGGTCAAGCGGGCGGCTTCGGCGGTTCAAAAACTTTTGAACCGCGGCGAGATCGCCTACGGCATCACGACCGGATTCGGTGCGTTCAAAGACAAGATAATTTCGCCCGAAGAAGTTGAAAAACTGCAAAGAAATATTTTAGTGAGCCACGCTGTCGGAGTCGGTGAGCCGTTCGATATTCCGACGACGCGGGCGATCATGCTCATCCGGGCAAACACTTTGGCACGCGGTCATTCGGGAATTCGGCTCGAAACTCTCGAGCTTCTGATAAAGCTTTTAAATGAAGGCGTTCATCCCGTTATCCCGAAAAAAGGCAGTCTCGGAGCCAGCGGCGATCTCGCTCCGCTCGCCCATATGGCTTTGCCTTTGATCGGCGAAGGCGAAGTTTTTTACCAAGGAAAAAAAGTAAAAAGCCGGACGGTTCTCAAAAAATTTAAATTAAAACCCGTAACGCTTGCCGCCAAAGAAGGTCTCGCCTTGACCAACGGCACGACGATCATGACGGCGGTCGGTTTGATTCAAACACATAAAGCCAGGATATTGGCAGACATTGCCGATGTGGCAGGTTGTTTGAGCCTTGAAGCATTGAACGGGACGACGCTTGCTTTTGACAAAAGAATTCACGAACTCAGACCGCATCCGCGACAGTCGGATTGTGCGAAAAATCTGCGGGAAATTTTAAAAGGAAGCGAGTTCACCCGCGGTTACGATCCGGCGAATGTGCAGGATGCCTACACTCTGCGGTGTATGCCGCAGGTGCATGGAGCGTGCCGTGATGCGATCGCCTATGCCGAATGGCTCATCAAGATCGAACTCAACGCCGTCACCGACAATCCTTTAATTTTTATTGATGAAAATGAAAATATCGAGGTTCTGTCGGGCGGAAATTTTCACGGCGAACCGCTCGCCCTTTCGATGGATTACCTGGCGATCGCTCTTTCGGAACTCGGAAATATTTCCGAAAGAAGAATTATGCGTTTGACGGACGAGGCTTCCAACGCCCACGTTCTGCCGGCTTTTTTGACCGAGAAAGGCGGTTTGAATTCGGGGTTTATGATCGTTCAATACACCGCCGCCGCCCTTGCCACCGAAAACAAAGTCCTTTCGCATCCGGCCAGCGTTGATACAATTCCGAGTTCGGCTAACGTCGAAGACCATGTTTCGATGGGCGTCACGGCGGTTTTAAAACTTTGCGAGATTTCGGAAAATCTGGAAAGGATACTTGCTCTCGAGCTTTTTTCCGCGGCTCAAGCCGTTGATTTTCGCAAAAAAGAGATCGGCGAAAACAAAAAACTCGGTCAAAAAACTCAGCCCGTTTATGAGCTGATCCGTTCGAAAGTTCCGTTTATCGAAGAAGATGCGGTGATGTATCCGTATATTGAGGAGGTCAGAAAACTGGTGAGGAATGAAATTTTCTAAGGTTTGGGCGAGGCCAGAACGATTTCGCCGATGTTGTTTGAATAATATGTAAAGGGACGGGTTTTATGTTTTCCACCGTTGGGTTCCATCAATTTTAATTGCAAATTGCCTTTCTTTTCAAAGTAATCATATATGACATTGACGTGATTGCCGTTGACTTTCTTTTCATAATAACCGAAATAGACGGGACCGCGGGCGAGATGTTCCAAAAGCGTTTCTTCCCGGATGTTCAAAGCCAATTGATATTGAACCTGCATCCGCCATCTGGCGTCATAAACCAACTTACATAAACCGAGTTTGGAGATCGTTCCGTCGGATGTTGATTCCCAATATTCCGAGTATTCTTCGATGATTTCCCATTGTTCAAGTTTCGGACGGGATTCGACGGCTTTGAGCCACCATTCCAGACACGCCGCCCAGCAACTTGTTTTATCTTCCTGTTTAACTGCTTTTATGTTCCTATAATTTTTGGCCATATAACTGCTCCTTAAAAAGTCTTATAAATTAACTCTTTACAGACAGCGACACCAAAAAATTTTGCCTTAATCGGGGAAATACGATAAAAAAAATGATAAAAATTTCTGCGCTAAATTTATAAAAAAAAAACTCCCTCCCCCCGGAAATTCAGGATAAATCACCGCAAATTTACTTGGCACACCGCAATATATATAGCATGTTTTGCTTGTACCGCATCTCTGAAAATATTAGAATCTTTACACTGCAATAATTTCTAAATTGCGGTGATCTAAAAAAATAAATATTGGCCCCCCAAAAACGCGGTGATCACCGCAAACCGCGGTGTATAGCCAGGGTCCTGAATTTTGTCCCGTGTGAACGGCGCCTTATTAATATCCAGTATCAAAACAAAAATTAGGGTCAA
>JBGTRS010000464.1:0-3887 GCA_041940665.1 Pyrinomonadaceae bacterium
GGATTTGTCTGATCTTTATTTTGGGTTTGGAATGATGCGGTGAACCAAAATTCCGAGCCGTTATTTATTGAACTATTGACCCCGATTTGTCCTCCCAAGAGGTTGACCAGTTGTTTGGAAATCACCAAACCGAGTCCGGTTCCGCTATTCTGATCCGGTTGTTTTAAGTTTTCCTGAGTGAACGCGTCGAACAGTTTATCCGAAAATTCTTCGGAAATTCCGATTCCGGTATCCTTTATGGAAAATTGAATAACCGGTTTATCGGTAAATGACGGACAACTTACTTCAATCAGAATTTCACCTTCATAGGTGAATTTAACGGCGTTACTGATAAGATTATTTAAAATCTGTTTGAGCCGGAACGGATCACCGACAAGTGCCGTCGGTACATCAGGTTTGATCGAGAGACAGAGTTCTAAATTCTTTTGACTGACTGCCTGCGAAAACAGTTCGATCGATGATTCGACAATTTCGAGGAGATCAAAATTTATCTTTTCGAATTTCAGTTTGCCGGCTTCCAATTTTGAAAAATCAAGAATGTCGTTGATGATGGTCAAAAGTGAATCGCCGCATTTCTGGATGGTTTGAACATAATCTTTTTGTTCCTTGTTCAATCTTGAATTCTGAAGCAATTCGGCAAGTCCGATTATGCTGTTCATCGGTGTCCGGATCTCATGCGACATACGGGCGAGAAAGTCCGACTTTGTTTTCATATTTTGCAGGGCCGAGTCGCGGGCTTTTGCAAAATTCTGTTCGAGTTTTTTCTGATTAGAAATATCACGAATGACCGTGGAGAAAAATTCAACAACACCGCTTTTATTTCGATGGGCGAGGAGTAATTGGGAAGTCGGAATCTCTTTATGGTCAAGGGTTTTGATCGCTGTTTCACCCAGCCAGGAGCCTTTTTTAACGGCCGTCGGGATGGCCACTGTTTTCATCCAATCATTTACCCAAGCGGGTTGACAGCTTGTTATTCTGAGGTTGGTCAGATCATTTTCAATCGCCAGACCGATCATTTTTTTACCGGCCGGGTTTAAATAAATCATTTGTCCCTGCACATCGGAAATGCTGATGAAATCCGTGGAGTTCTCAAGAATTTCCAACATCCTTTTTCGTCCGGTTTCGGACTCTTTCTTTTCGGTTATATCAATTCCGGTGGCAACGACATATTCGTTAAAACCCTCTTCATTTTCGATTGAAGAAATTTGCCACGAAATAAATCTGATTTTCTCATCTTTTGTGATCCAACGCTGGACAAATTCGTTTGAAAATTTTCCCGAATCAAGATTCAGAAATGACATTTTTACACGATTTATGTCGTCGGTCGGCAGTAATATATGCCAGTAAATCCGGCCCCTGATTTCTTCTTCCGAATAACCTGAAACGCTTTCGCAGGCTTTATTAAACCTGATGATTCGGCCTTCCCGATCAAGAACCAAAATTAAAGAACTGTTGACATCAAAAATTGCGGATGCAAAATCTCTTTCCCGTTTTAATTTTTCGGCGATGAGGTTTCTTTCAGTAACATCCCGACTGATCTGGCTTGCTCCGATAATTTCTCCCTGTATATTTTTTATCGGTGTGTAGGTTACTTCATAATGAAAAATTTCATTTATATTTTCGGCAAATTCCTGGCTCGCCGTAAACTTTTCACCGTTTAAGGCTTTTTGCCAAAGTTCCTTGGACTGTTTTAGTTTTTCGGGATAGACGGAAAGAGCGTAATCAAGATTCATTCCCCTTTTGATTACGACCCCAAATAATTTTTCTATATTTTTCTTAAAAGCATCGTTAAAAGAAATAAAATTAAATTCTTTGTCTACGGCGGCGATTAAATCAGTTGTTCCTTCGATGATCCCTTCCAGATGACCTGAAGTTGTTGAAAGCTGTTGATGAGTGATATGAAGTTCACTGGTTGCGTCAACCCGTTTTGAAATTTCTTTCTCAAGGGCCGCCTTTGCCTTGTTGACGGCTTTTTTGTCCTTTTGCGATTTTAAAAAAAGCAAAAGTGTCCAAAAAATAAGAATGGAGGAAAGAATTCCGACTAACAATGTAAAATGAAAAACATTAGAATATAGCAATTTTTGGATTGATGTATTTTGAATGAAGGCAAAGCTCGATTGAGATTGATATGAAACTACGGAATCGGAAAGATTTGTTGTGACAAGCGGCAGGTTTTCAAACCATAAACCCAGAATAAAGCCCGTAAGCAACAGAGAGTTTATAAATAAAAATAAAAAGGCAAAAAAGAATACCTTTTTTGAGACTATTTTTGCAAATTTTTTAGCCATCAATTGGGATTAGATTTCGATCTTGAATTTGAGTAATCTGAAGAATATAAAAAAGTATTGAGTGTTTGAATTTTGTGGAAGTTTTAAAAAAATAACTTGCCAACGTTTAACATTCTAAAATAGAGTTAAACATTTTGCAAGAGAAATCTTTTATAATTATAAGAAAATGTGTTACTTAAACTGTTCAAGAAATCTTACGTCATTTTCAAAAAGATGCCGTATGTCATCAATCGAATACATCAGGGCCGCCATTCGTTCGAGGCCAAAGCCGAAGGCAAAGCCGGAATAAACTTTAGGGTCAACACCGCAATTTTTGAGAACATTCGGATGCACCATACCGCATCCGCCGAGTTCGATCCAACCCGAACCGCGGCAGGTCGAGCATTGCTGTTCTTCAAATTCACCGGTTCCGTCGCATTTGAAACAGGAAAAATCAAATTCGGCGGAAGGTTCCGTAAAAGGGAAGTAGCTCGGACGAAACCTCGTTTTGGTTTCCTTGCCATACATACGCTTTAACCATTCCGTCACCGTGCCTTTGAGATGTGCCATCGTGATGCCCTTGTCAACGCACAATCCTTCGATCTGATGAAACATCGGCGTATGCGTCTGATCGGGCGTATCGCGTCGGAAAACCCGGCCCGGAGCGATGACTCGAAGCGGCACGCCGCGGCGTTCCATCGCCCGGATCTGCACGGTCGAGGTTTGCGAGCGAAGGGCAAAACCGTCGGTCGTGTAAAAGGTATCCTGCGATTCTCTCGCCGGATGCGTTTCGGGAATATTTAAGGCGTCGAAGTTATAATAATCGGTTTCGATCTCGCGGTCGTCCTCGATGGCGTATCCCATCGAAACGAATATATCTTCGATGCGTTGACGCAAAAGTGTGATCGGATGAAGATGTCCGGCACGCGGACGACGACCGGGCAAGGTTACATCAATTCGTTCGCGTTCGGTCTGAGCCGTTTCGATATAGTTTTTGAGATTTTCTTCAGTTTCTTCAATGGCCGATTCGATCTTTTTGCCGACGGTTTGAACAAATTTACCGAATTCGGCACGCTGTTCGGGAGCGACTTTGCCGATCAGTTTTTTGGCACCTGAAAGCTCGCTTTTTTTGCCGGTGTGTTTGATCCGCATTTCGGCAATTTCCTTTTGCAGTTTTTCTGCCGCCGAAAGACTTAAACCGTCGAATTTTGACTTGACGATATTTGAAAAGCGTCCGAATTCCTGCTCGAACGCTTCTTTGATTTTCTCGATTTTTTCCTTTTGTTCGTTCATTTATTTTTTATCCAATCACGGATTTCTTTAAACCATTCTACCGTTGTTGATGTTAAACCGTTCTTTAAAAATGTCGAAGCAACTTTGTCCGACAAAAAAGGAAATGCCAAACTCATTGAAATTTGCTCGTAAATTTCACCGTAAAGTTTGTAAAATTCAACTCTTTCACCTTTATATAGCCAAATTTCTTTGACACCTAAAGCCGCATAAATCGGAAATTTGTTAAGCGAAGGGCTTGTTACATCAACTTCAATTACCAAATCTGGGGGTGGATCAGTTTTTAAATCAATATCAATAATTCCGCGAACTGAATTTTCACTTTGAATA
>JBGTRS010000465.1:0-3885 GCA_041940665.1 Pyrinomonadaceae bacterium
ACGATGGCGCCGATGACGGCCAGTGTGTGCATCTGCGTGCGGAAGCGCACCGAGCAAACCGCGGTCGCGGAAACGAAATCCGTGAAAATGTTTGAAGGCTTATCACGCCGGGAGATCATTAAACGGGTTGGAGTTACGACTGCTGTGGCCTTACCGCTTGTATCCGGATTGGTTGCCCCGGTCGCCGCTATGCAAACGTCCTGTCTGCCGGCACCGCCGAATATGAATCCGGCGGGTACCGGATGTCCGTGTACGGCTCCGGCTGATTGCACGGGCGGTCCTTGTCAGTCTGGAATGTGCTGATTACCAGCGAATATCGTATTTGGTAATATTTTCCCGCCAGTTTTCAGCTTTTGAATCTTTAAGAAGCGGAATAATTCCGTCAAAGAAGATTTCAGACTCGATCAGGCGACGCAAACGATAGGTTCTGCCGCTCGGCGAACTGACGATGAGCGTCGCTTTTTCCGTGTCCATTTTTGAGATCACCGCACACCGCCATTCGTCTTTGGCCCGATAGAGAATTCTCGAACCAATCGGCAGATCGCTCAGAGTTTTTGGCTTTTTAGTCATAAATCAAAATTTGCGATTAGATACCAGCGTATCTAATCGCAAATCGCAAATCTAAATTCGCAAATTTCTTTTAGTCTTCAAACGGCAGATCGTTTTGCTTTGATTTTTGCGAAACGGCGTAAAGTCTTAAACCGACCGAGATCATAATTACCGAGCCGATGATCCAGATCAAAACCCAGGCGATGGCGGGAATTCCCGTTGCCTGAGCCATATTGACCGCATCCGAATGCGAGTTCGATGTGGCCGAGATCAGAAAGAGCGTCTTTAAGCTAAAGATCGAATTGAGCAGACATTGAACGGCGAGAAAGGCGAGCGAGAAATTAACCCATTTCAATGAAGCGTATTTAGCGATCGCAAACAATCCGCCCGTCAGAACCGCCCCGGAAATAACCGTAAAGGCGATATCGAAAAAGCCGATTTTGAGGCTGAAAACATTCCAGATCGGAACGAGCAGACCGAAGACGACCGTCATCAAACCGACAAATCCGGCGGCAAAATAGAGTGCGTTTCTCGAAGAATAGTTATATCTGAACCAGACGAGAAGCAGAATTCCGAAAAGCGTTGTGCCTAAATATCCGGCACTCGAAATGATCAAGCCGGACAGCCAGCTGTTCGTCAGAGACCAGACAACACCGCTCGTATCGGGCGAAACCGTCAGTGACTGCACCGAACCGCCGGTCATCAAGGTGGCCAGAACATGACTTCCTTCGTGAACGAATGTGGCGAAAAGCTGTAAGGGATAAACAATGTAATTGGCAAACGGAAAATACCAGGATGCCGCCCACAGCAAAATACTGACGACGGTGGCCAGGATCAAAAGTTTAACTTGCGGTTTTACCTCTTCGGCTATTTTATATCTTTTTATCATTCCTGCTCCTTTTGAAATTCTTAAAAATTCTTTACGTCCTATTCTACACGAAAGTTCGTTTCAAGTTAATATTTAGTTGAATATATTGCGTTTCGAGTTGGATAAATTTGTCCTATCTTCTTTTATAATTTTCTTTTCCGCCCATTTTCGATTCGAGCTGAATATCGGTTATCCGGATATCTTTTTGAACGGCTTTACACATATCGTAAACCGTTAGAGCGGCAATAGTTATCGCCGATAAAGCCTCCATTTCCACACCCGTTTGAGCATCGGTTTTGGCAACGGCCTGGAGATAAATTCCGAAGTCCTTTAGTTCAACCCTGATGTCAACCTTCGATAAATTGATCTGATGACACAAGGGAATGAGTTCGGAAGTCTTTTTCGCCCCCATAATTCCGGCAATGCGGGCGATCTCCAGAGGATTTCCTTTCGGATTTGTCTGATTTTTGACGGCCTCGATCGTTTCTTCATTGAGCAGAACCTTTCCCGAAGCGATCGCCGTGCGGGACGTGACGGCTTTGGCGGAAACATCCACCATATTTATTTTTCCTTCGTCGTCAAAATGTGAAAATTTGGACATAAATTTAATCTTTTTCTTACCTGATTTTTTTTAGAGTTTTCTTTAATACTTCGGCCGACTCAATCAATCCGCGTCGTTCCGCATCGTTTAGGGGAATTTCGATAACTTTTTCCACGCCATTGCGGCCGACCACGCAGGGCAGACTCAAATAAACCCCTTCAATTCCGTATTGCCCGGTCGTCAGCGTCGAAACCGGAAGAACGGTTTTTTCATTCCGCAAAACAGCTTCACAGATCCGCACGACGCTCGATGCAATGGCAACCGATGTGTAACCCTTATGTTTGACGATTTCGGGAGCGGCCCGGCGAACCTGTTTTAGTATCGCATCATAATCCAGATCATATTCCACCGCATATTCCGCTAAAGAAACTCCGGCAATCGTGGCGGTGCTCCAGGTGGCAATTTCCGAATCCCCGTGTTCACCGATGATGTAAGCGTGAACCGAGCGGGCTTCAATACCGAGTTTTTCGCCGAGAATCGTCCGAAGACGGGCCGTGTCGAGAACGGTTCCGGAACTGATGACTTTTGAAACGGGAAATCCGGATTCCTCCTGAGCGACCTGTGCCAAAATGTCAACGGGGTTGGTCGTCATCAAAATTATTCCGTCAAAGTTTGCTCCGACAATTTCTTCGACAATTTTGCGGGTAACCGAAACGTTCCGGTTGAGGAGTTCAAGCCGTGATTCGCCCGGTTTGGTTCCCGCTCCCGCGGCGATTACGACAATGTCGGCATCCGTCAGATCGTCGTAATCTCCCGCCCAGATTCTGGTCGGACGGGCGAGCGGAACGGAATGTTGCAGATCCATCACCTCACCCAACAGTTTTTCGCGGTTCTTGTCAAGAATGACGATCTCTTCGGCAAGTCCGCGTAAAAGTATCGCATACGCCGAAGTTGAACCGACGTGACCGCAGCCGATGATGGCGATTCGATCCAGATCCGAATAATCTCGATTTTCGAGTATCATAAGTTAAACAGAGTTTATAACTAAAAATAAAAAATTTCGGCAATTTCGTCCTTTTCCAAAATTGCATCGCTCGGAATAAAGACGAGTGCGTCGGCTTTGGCAAACCTTATAAAATTCGAAGAACCCGAAAACCGCAGAGTCTCGATCGTCAAAAAGCCGTCTTCATTAGTCGAAAGCGAAACGGGCAAAAGCGAATCGCGTCCCTTTGCACCTTTAATATCGTGCGTTAAAACCGCAAAACCTTTTTTCAACACCGGCATTTTCGCTCTCTGCATTAAGAGCAAAGCCATTCTGACAAACACAAAAAATGTCACCGCCGCCGAAACGGGATTGCCCGGAAGACCGAAGATCAAAGTTTCATTCAATTTTGCAAAAACGGTCGGTTTGCCGGGTTTTAAGGAAACTTTTTCAAAGAAAATTTCCGCTCCGATTTTACGCAAAGCGGGTTTTGTAAAATCATAATCGCCGACCGAAACACCGCCCGAAATTATCAGACAATCGCAATCCTTTGTTGCTTCCGCAATCGTTTTTTTTAAGTTTTCCAGATCGTCCGTGACCTTTGGCAAGATCTCCACATCCGCAAAGTTTGCCGCAAACGCCCGGAGCGACCAGGAATTTGAATTGCGGATCTGGTCCCGGGCGGGTTTTTCGCTGACTTCAACGATCTCACTGCCCGTCGCCAAAATCTTTACCTTTGGACGCTTTGCAACTTTGACAGTTTCGTAACCGAACGAAGCCAGCGTCGCCACCATGTTTTCCGTTATGATATCGCCCGTCTCAAAAACCTTTTCGCCCTTCGATATTTCCTGGGCCTGTTTGACGATATTTTGTTCAAACTTCGTGGATTCCTGAATGATAACAAAGCCGTCTTGCTCTGCCGTTAGTTCAACCTTCTGCACCGAA
>JBGTRS010000466.1:0-3879 GCA_041940665.1 Pyrinomonadaceae bacterium
TCCGCAAATTCAGCTTTTACTTGTCACACAGGCCATCAACGGACTTTTATTGCCGTTTATTCTCGTTTCCATCGTGACGCTTTCGAGCAACGCGGAAATTATGGGCGAATATAAAAATTCCCTGCTTTTTAAAACTATCGCCTGGCTCATCACGATCGTCGTTTCAATTCTATCTTTTCTATTGCTTGTTACGACTTTTATTGATATTTTTTAGGTCTGTTTAGAGACTACTTATGGAATCTGTAGGTTTAAAGAGAAGAATTTACATAATTATCGGAATAATTGCTCTCGTCGCTTTGATCTTAATATGTCTTCCATTGATCGAGGTGGTTATTTTCCAGAATATCTACTCGCGGCTAAATCTCGTTATAAATGCCAAGGACGAGGTGATGACGACGGACGGTACGCAACCGACCCAGGCCGCCCAAATAACACTCAGTCTGATCGCCAATCTTTTCCGGGTCGTTAAAATTCTTTTATGGATGACGATTGTAATTTCAGTCGTCCGTTTGATTGTCAACATAATTTTTGGAGCGGCATTAAAGAATTCGACACAATATGAAATCTCCTCGCTCTTAAAGACGGTTCTCTCGGTAATCATATACATCGTGGCGTTCTTTATAATTTTTCAGACGCAATACCCGAATGTCCCTTTGGCACCGCTCTTTACGGGTTCGACGATTCTCGGTATCGTCGTCGGTCTGGCTTTGCAGGATACGCTCGGAAATTTATTTTCGGGAATCGCCATCCAGGCCGACCAATCATTTCAGGTCGGCGATATAATTTCCATCACCAATCAAGGCATCGGCACGGTTGAAAGCGTTTCGTGGCGTGGCGTCAAGATCCGCACATTTCAAAACAAACTGCTGGTCATTTCAAACAGCGTCATCGGTAAGGAAACCATCGAAGTTGCTCCGAAAGACAATCTGAACGCCCGCATCGTGACATTTAATACGCTATACACGAATTCACCGGCGAAGGTCATTCAGGTTGTCCGCGAAGCCGTCCGGCAGGTCGAAAATGTTTCCCCGAAAAGACGTCCGAAAGTGCGAATCCGCAATCTCGGAGAAAACGGTCTCGATTGGGAGGTCAAATACTGGCTCACGAATTACCGTAAGCATAACGACACGGACGCCCTCATCCGCCAGAGAATCTGGTATGCGTTTCAACGTGAAGACCTGGATTTCGCCTATCCGACCCGAACGATCTATACTGCTCAACAAAAGGACGAAGAAGAGGTTTTTGTCGAAACGGCAGACGAAATCTGCGAACGGATCAATCACATCCAGATTTTCGCACCGCTTTCCAGCGAGGAAACCCGGAAGATCGCCCAAAGCTGTTCCATCCGTGTTTTTGCTCCGGAAGAACCGATCATCGAACAGGGACAAAAAGACAAATCCATGTTCATAATCCATCAGGGACTGGTCAATGTTCAGCTTATCGAAAACGGAGTGCCGCGAGTTATTTCAACCCTTCGGCCGGGTGAATTTTTCGGTGAAATGAGTCTTTTTACGGGCGAGCCGCGAACGGCGGATGTGGTCGCTCAAACGGAAACTCAGGTTCTGGAGATCAAACCCGAAATTCTCAAACCGGTCCTCGAAACAAATCCCGAATTAGTCCGCATTATCAGCGAAATCATAGATGACCGCCGCGAATTGCTCGAAAAGGAAGCGGAAGAAACAAAAGCCATGACCGATGCGGAAACAAAAGGTGTGTTCAAAAACATCAAGAAATTCTTCGGGTTAGATAAATAGGACTGGAACAAGGAGCGTTCCATTCATCCTTTCACTTCAAAAACAAATGGAATCGTTATCACTTGATCATTTCGCTTAAATTGAGCAAAAATCTTGTAAATTCCGCTGTTCGGAAAATTGACCATGGCGGAAACTTTTGAAGGGTCGTTCACCGCCGCCATATCCATTTTCGAATGATCCATATCTGGCATATTTTTCATTGAAATCGGATGGGCGTGGACGAATCTTCCCAAACCTTTGCGGATGACGACAAAATGAGCTTTTTCGCCGAGATAATTTTGCAGATCATCGGCCGGCTCGCCCGTTTTTTCGTCGAAGACCTGAAAATTCAGAATCAAATCCTTATGTTTAAAGAGTTCCTCATTCGGCTTCATCTGAACCCGCAGGCCTTCGACCGTTTTTTCAAAATTCTCTTCGGGAATTAACTCGACCTCATTTAGTTTTTCTCCCGCCACGTCGGCATTAAAAGACTCCGTCGTCTGTTCATCATCAAACGGCTTAAAGTCAATAAAGATCTTGAACTTTCCGCCGTTCGGAAATGTGAATAAAAGCTTGTAAGTTCCGTCCGAGCTTTTGACCGGGTGTTCGTGAAAATACTGCGAGAGATCCTCCGAAACCAGAAAAAGATGCATCGGTTTTTCATGAACGATCTCGAGATCGCTGACCTTTTCGCCGTTCGGATCTTTTATCTGAAATGTAAGTTCGACGGGCCGTCCGCTTTCAATTTTTTCGGGTGAAGTGGTTAATTCAGCGGTGTAATGTTCGTGCGGCCGGATGCAACTGAATTGAATAAGAGTGAGGAATAATATAGATAAAGTAAGCTTTTTCATCAAAAAAAGTTGCGGGCAAAAATGCCCGCACTCCGTTGTTAATCATCATCTTCGTCGGAACGAATTCGGCCGTCATCTTTGGCCTGTTGGATGACCTTATCCTGCAGATTGTGCGGCAGCGGATCGTAGTGCGAAAACTCCATATTGTAACTTCCGCGAGCCTGCGTCATCGAATTCAGACGGCCCTGATAATCGAGCATTTCCGATAAGGGCACCTGGGCCTTGATGACCTGCTGTTTGCCACGCATATCCATACCGGCAACTCTGCCGCGTCGTTGATTGAGATCGCCCATTATGTCGCCGGAAACTTCCTGCGGACAGAAAACTTCGACATCCATGATCGGTTCGAGCAAAGTCGGTCGGGCTTTTTCGATGGCGTTGCGAAAAGCTTTGCGGCCCGCCGCCTTAAAGGAATGTTCGTCGGAGTCAACCGAGTGATAACTTCCGTCAATCAGTGTAACCTTGAAATCAACCAGCGGATAACCGGCAATCGCTCCGTTTGAGGCGGCTTCCAGAATTCCCTTTTCGACCGCCGGACGGAAGTTTTGCGGAATCGCCCCGCCGAAGATCTTGTCTTCAAACTCGAAACCTTCGCCGCGCGGCAGTGGTTCGAAGACACATTTGCAGTCGCCGAACTGTCCGCGTCCGCCGGATTGTTTTTTATGCCGTCCCTGCACTTCGACCTGCTGGGTGATAGTTTCCTTATACGGAACTTTCGGCGGATGCAGTTGAACATTGACGCCGTAGCGTTTTTTGAGTTTTTCGACGACGACTTCGATATGATTTTGGCCCGCACCGCTTAAGATAAATTCGCTTGTCTGAGCATCGCGGTCAAAACTAAGACTCGGGTCTTCCTCGAGAATTTTATGCAGAGCACCGCTGATCTTGTCCTCATCGGAACGCGATTCGGGTTCGATGGCAAAGGCGACCGCCGGAGTCCGGTATTTAACTTCCGGGTAAACGATGATGCTCGATTTATCGCACAGAGTGTCGCCCGTCTGCGTTTCTTTTAGTTTGACGACGGCGATGATGTCGCCGGTTTGAGCGGATTCAACCTTTTCCAGATCTTTTCCCTGCAAAACGTGCAACGCTCCGAGTTTTTCGTTTTCATCGCGGCTCGCATTATAAACGACGGCATCGGTCTGAACTTTACCCGAAACGACTTTCATCACGTTTATTCTTCCCGCAAACGGATCGGCGATTGTGCGGAAAACGTAGGCTGAAAAAGGCTCATCATTGGAATACTTACGTTCGATCTTATCGCCCTTCATATCGTAATCGGCGTAACCGTATTC
>JBGTRS010000467.1:0-3866 GCA_041940665.1 Pyrinomonadaceae bacterium
CCTGATGTTCAAAATTGGAATTTTTCTTAAGGTTCGTCAGAACATCATTGGTTCTTGAATTTAATTCAAAACGGCTTGATTGAATATTTTGAGAACTTTCGACCTGTGCTAAAATCTGCGGCGAAGCACCGACCACGACCAGACCGAGATAGACCGAGAGCGTCGTGAGAAGATAGATCGTGTTGTGATTTTTTTTGTCGCTCATCATTTTTACAAAAAAAGGCCGCTGTTTATTTTACAACATCGGACGCCGGTTTATTAACTCTTGCTTTTACTTTTATAGTCAGATGCTTCCTGCAATTTTCGATTGACCATTTCGTGAAAAATAGGTTTCGGCATTTCAAATTTCATAATCATTTGTGTCTTTTCGGAAATTGCGGACCAATGTTTGAGGATATTTTTCTCATCCTCACCGATGTTCCTTCCATCCATTTGTGCTATTTTGAAAAGCTCCTTTAAACCCCTTGCCATAGTTCTTGCTTCTGCTTCTGATTTCAACTCTGAAATAATTACTGCTGAAAAATCATTTTCATTTTGCGAAACAGTTAAATTAAAATCTTTGACTCCGAGAACGCTAAAATACGCAAACCAACCGCTTTCATTGATGGCTTCAATTGCACTTTTTGCCAGATTGACAATATCTTCATTGCCTTCGGTTTTGATGTATTTTGTATTTTCTATATCAAATTTGCCGTCTTTCGTTATAGTTCCTTCGAGTTCTACGGTAAAAGACTTGGTCAGATCAATTTCTTTTCTTTCCCATTTATCAAGAACTTCAGTTGCAAAATCCCGCAAAGGTTTTTTGTTGATTTCACTTCTATTGTCTGGTTCTCCTACAAGTCTATATTGTTTTGAAGGTTTTTCAGTTTCTTTTGCAGTATCAGTTTGGGCTGATGCTTGAAATGTAAAAAGCATCAGCCAACCTAAAAGTGCGAGAGCGAATTTATAATGTTTGTGAAACTTCATTATTTAACCGCATTGTCCTTCGAGTCTTTTTTATTTGTCGAACTATTCGGTTGTGCCGGATTTTGAGTGCTTTGCTCTTTTTGCTTCTTTGCTGAAGTTTCCTGCAAATTACGATCAATCATTTCTTTGGCAACATCTTTCGGCAAAGTAGCTTTGAGGATAAAGTTTTTATCCTGACTTGTGACTTTCGCACTATCTAATAAGGTTAATTCATCTTTTCCTTTGATAAAAGGCTTTGCTACCAACATAGAATTCCGTAAACCGGATGCTGTGCTTCTTGCAACTGCTTGTGAAGTTTGAGGAGAAACGATCAAAAACTCTATGTTCTCATCATTTTGAACAACCGTTAATTCAAACTTATCAACCCCGATATTTGCTAAATATGTCATCCAACCGCTGGCAGAGACCGCTTCAATTGCTTCTTTAGCAACATTGACAATGTCTTCATCGCCATTTTGTGCCACATATTTTGTAGCTTTTTCGTCAAATCTGCCGTCCTTTTTTAGTTTGACATTAACTTTTACGGCAAAGTTTTTACTCAGCAGATTTTTATCTTTTTCCCATTTGGCGAGAACACTTTCGCCAAGGTCTAAAAGAGGCTTTTTATTAATTTCGACCTCTGTTACGGGGTCGCTGTTGTTTGCCGAGTTATCTTTTATCGGATTCTTATCTTTATCATTCTCATCGCGGTCTTCCGATAACAGCCCGTCGTTGATCTCGCCGGTTGTAACCTTATCCTTTTTATCGGGAAATGTTGGTTTTTTTCTGGCCAGATTATCGCCGCCTCCGCCTCTTCTGGTCGGATTCGATCTGTTGATCGTCGGCGGAATATATGGCGGTGTTTTTTTCGTTACCGGCGGAACAGGATTATTTTGGTTGATCGGCGGACTGGTTGAAAAACCGTTTGCTTCCAGTTCTTCAATCTGACGTTGCCGTTCTAATTCTTCTTTATTGGCGATTTCAAAATATCCGACCGGATAAGTCATCTGCGGTTCGACCTGGGTTGTATCAACCCAAACAACATCCGCGTCTTCGATTTTTGTTCGGTTATAATCTTTTACGACGTAATCTTTGTCGTTGCTCAAAAGTTTACTGCCGACATAGACCGTATCGAGAACACTACAGACATTTTTGACGAACGGGCTTTCGCAGGCACTTGCCGACATCATATTTGTCTGAGCCAAAACCAATAAACCCAGAATATTAAAAACCGCCGCCGCGGCGATGATCTTATAAATCCTCGGTGAGAATTCCCATGGTCTTATTTCGTATCCTTGCAGAAAATCTTTCTCTTCCATAGCTGTTTTAAATCTATTCAAAATCTTATAAATAAGGGCATTAAAGTATCCAGAAATATATGACGCTTTTTTTATTCAAAAAGTTGCGAATCAAACGCAGATTCTAACATTTTTACACTTTAAATTAAAGAAATTAGACAATAACCCTTTGAACATTTAACATCTTTTTTATGGCCAGAAACCGTAAAGATAAATCTCACCGCAAAACCAAATGGAAAACGGGCGGCAAGCCTAACTCCAATAAACGCCACCAAAAGGAACGGAAGTTCAAACGGAAATTTGCAGAAGAAGAAAATTTCGCCGGAAAAAAAGAGCCGAAATACACGATCGAGCAAAAACGGGCGTTAGACAAACTTCTCGAAGGCATCGGAAAACCCGAACCGAAGCCGTTCGTTCCGGATGATTTTCAAACGGAAGCACTCGAAGCCATCGAAACCGAGGATGTTCTGGTGACCGCCCCGACGGGCAGCGGAAAAACCTGGATCGCCCGCGAAGAGATCAGAAGACTGCTCAAAGACGGCAAACGTGCCTGGTACACGACGCCTTTGAAGGCTTTGACGAATTCGAAATATATGGAATTCGGTGAGGAATTCGGCGAAGAAAATGTCGGTATTTTGACCGGCGACCGTAAAGAAAACCCGAATGCTCCGATCATTGTCGGCACGACGGAAATTTACCGCAACCAGCTGTTTGATGCCTTACGCGGCGGCGAACAGGTCAACGCGGAATTCGTCATTTTGGACGAAGCCCATTATCTGTCGGATGATGAACGCGGTCACGTCTGGGAAGAAGCGATCATTCTGTCGCCGCCGCGAATCCGGCTTTTGCTTTTATCGGCAACCATCGGAAACGCCGAAGAATTCGCCCGCTGGATCGAAGAAGTCCGCGGCGTGAAGGTGAAAATAATCAACCGGGCGGGCGAACGCCCCGTCGAACTCCGTGCCGCGTATCTCTCGCCAAATGCACAACTTTTTCCGCTCCTCGATGAAAGCGGAAAATACAACCGCCAGATCAATCAATTTTCAAAAAAATCAAATAGTTACCGCCGCCGCCGAAGTTAGAAAGTTTTTTTCCCGGAAAACCTGTCTTTTTTCTCCGATAAATCTCACTGTGTGATAAGATGTGGGTTAAAACTCAAATTATTTCGCAGAAAATCGTTGGTTTTCAATCCGCACACACGGAACATAAATCAGGAGGGCTTCCGCCAAGATGCAATTTAAAAAAATTACCGTAATTTCGATCATTACTCTGACAGTATTATCTATATTCTCAGTTTTTCTAATCAATAAAATTTCTTTGGAGACCGAAAAACAGAAGGTTTCCAATGCCGGGTCTGAAACTTTGACGCCGGAAGAAAAAAACGTGCAAAAACAGAAAGTTCTGGAAAATTACGGCAAATTGCCGATAAGTTTCGAGCCGAACAAAGGACAGACCGACGAACAGGTGCGGTTTCTGGCCAACGGCACAAATTATTCGATGTTTCTGACCGCAAAAGGATCGGTCATTGATCTGCGGGCAAAGGAAAAGGACGGAAAAACTGAGGTTAAGTTTTGCAGGGTGCTGTAGTATCTCACATGCCATTAGTATTATTCCATCATCAGA
>JBGTRS010000468.1:0-3857 GCA_041940665.1 Pyrinomonadaceae bacterium
CGTCCCAAATTATGCAAGTTTTCGGCATTTTTATTTTGGGTCGCATCTTTGAGAGCGAGAGTTTTTGCCAGTTCCAACTGTTCCCTGTCAAAGTTTCTGCTTTCGCTTCCTCTTGTGACCTTAAAAGGAGCATAATCCAGACCGGTAATTCTGGACTCGACCGGTCTTTCGTTTTGAAAGGCTTTATTGAAAGCGGTCATACTTTCCGCAGGATTGGCAGAAAACATCTGCCAAGCGAAAAATGTTGAAACACCCAAAATTATCAAAACTCCGAACGCGATCGGCAGAGGCGATATGAAAAATGCTTTTAACGAATCAAAGAAATTCGAACTTTTTTCGGGCCGTGTATCCGTTTCATCTTCTTCAGCAGATTTAAGCATCGCCCGGGCAAATCTTACCTTTTGACGATTTTCTTTGGAAACAAGAAATCGCTCCTCAAATTTTTTCCGTTCGTCCGTTTCGAGTTTTTCCGTCAGATATTCCCGGATCAATTCTTCTTCCACGATTGCAAGTTCTTCAAAAAAAGAACTGTCGGTGAAAAGCCGCTCTTCAATCTCCAGAAGTCTCTTTTCATCCGTGATCTCGCCGAAAACATATTTCCTCAGTTCTGTTTGTTCATTCACATCTGCCAAAATTTTTCCCCAAAAATACAATTCTCCAATTTGGTATGATTATTTTTATAAAAACGTTTCACAAGACATTTTCCTCCAGGCAGGCTAAAACACATTTTTGCAGTTGTTCCCGCAATCTATGTGCCCGCACACGAATTGCTCCCGTGCCTATTCCAAAAGTGTTGGCGATCTCTTTTCGATTCTTTATTTTGCTTGTTTTTTCGCCTTTATAATAATCTAAAATAAATTTGCGTTTTTCATCCGGCAGTGTTTTCAGGCATTTTTGCAGACATACGTATTCGGGCTGAAAATCTTTATCCTCTTCAGGTTCCTCCCGGACAAGAACATCGGGCAACTCTTGAGTTTTGGGTTCTCTCAAAAATTCATGATAGACATTATTTGCCACGCCGAAAAAATAGCTTTCCGGATTTCCCTCGTAGGTTTCAATTAAATCTTCCGACTTTTTGGCGACCCGATCGATCGTTTCGTCAGCAAGTTCTTCCGCTTCATAACAACCGCGATAATAAAGAATCTTGATCAGACGAACGCGAATTGCCTCATATTTCTGCCCGGCAACTTCAGGGTCTTCGTCTAACCAATTCAGCATTTGTTTAAATGCATTTTGGGTAATTTCCCGAGTCTTCTTCATTAGGAGAGCTTTTCCTTGACTGTTTGAATTATTTATGTGAGTTTATGCCTTAAACCGTTTTAAGTCAAGAACTTGCTTTAATTTGAGAAACGTTGTGGACGGCTTTTTTTTGATTTTTTCAAAACTCGCCAGAGACAAACCGATTCCCGCCGAAGTTAAAAAAATTTCGTCCGCATCTTTAAGTTCGGTTAATTTTGCTGCGGTTTCAAACACTTCGAAATTATCGAGTAAAAACTCCCGCGTTGTTCCGCTTAAGCATCCCGTCCGCAAACCCGGCGTAAAAATTTTCTCATTTTTTATCCAAAAAATATTCGCCATTGCCGCGGAAGTTATTTCTTCGCGTTCATTCAGACGAACGGCTTCGTCAAAGCCGCCGGCTTTGGCTTCTTCTAAAGCCAGCATATTTTCCAGATAATTACAGGATTTTACGCCCGCCAGCGGTGAAGCCGAATTTATCGGAAAAGGCGAAACGGTCAGTGCTCGATACGGTTTAACTTCACGCAAATCGGCGGTTTGAATCAAAAGACCGGTTTTTTGATTTTCGGAAATCTGCCAGATTTTGCCCGGTGATTCATCGAGAAATGTCAGGCGGCATCTTCCGTTTTTGATCCTGTTTTTTCCGATAATTTCTTCTAACGAATCAAGAATTTTTTGTTCGGTAAAGTCAGATAAATTTATACCCAGTTTTTCCGCATTATCATTGAGTCTTCGCCAATGTTTTTCCCACAAAAAAAGCTTTGAATGATAAATTGCGATTGTCGTAAAAACACCTTTACCGTAAAGTGCGGCGGATGAAATTGCGTTGATATTTATTTCGGACGGGGAAAGGATTTGATAATTAAAAGACGCGAATTGGTGCATTGGGAATCAGCCGGCGAGGCGTTGCTGTTGTTTTTGGGCAAGCGGAAATGTGAGAATAAATGTGGTGCCTTTGCCGACTTCGCTTTCGACGTTGATCGTTCCCGAATGTTCCTGAACGATGCCGTAGGAGACCGCCATTCCCAAACCTGTTCCGCTGCCGACGGCTTTAGTCGTAAAGAACGGATCGAAAATCTTCGACAAATGATCCGGTTCGATGCCGATCCCCGTATCGGAAACCTTGATGACGACTTCGTTTTCGCCACTATATTTTGTAGTCAGGGTTATTTTGCCCGCATCGAAGATCGCGTCTTTGGCGTTGATGATGAGATTCGTGAAAACCTGTTGCAGTTTTCCGGCGTTGCCGAAGATCTTCGGCGGAATGTCGGCGTAGTTTTTAACCAATTCGACATTTGCTTTTCGCATCTGCGGTTCTAAAAGCTGAAGCGTGTCGTTGAGAAGTTTGTTGATGTCAATTTCGGTAAATTCCGCCGCATTGCCCGTCCGTGAAAAATTGAGCAGATTACCGGCGATGTTTGAAGCCCGCTCGGTCTGCTTTTGAACCTTTTGCAAAAGGGCGTGTTTCGGATCGTTTTCGGGAATCATTTCGAGAAGCATCTGCGTATAGCTCGAAACCCCCGTCAGCGGCGTATTGACTTCGTGAGCGACGCCTGCCGCCAGCAGTCCGATGCTCGAAAGTTTTTCGTTTTGCTGGAGAGATTCTTCGAGTTTGACACGTTCCGTGACGTTTTCCAGCACGACGATCGCACCTTTTTGGTTGACCAATTCGGAGCGGAGCGGAGCAATGGCGACATTCAGAATCAAGGTTTCACGTTCGGCGTTGGTCGTCTGAATCTTGTAGGCATTGCGGATCTCGGTCAGATGCCAGCTCGATTTTCCTAAGATATTTTCGAGTTTTAGAGCAAAAGCTTCATCAAAAATATCTTTGACGAATCTGCCGACAGCTTCTTCGCGTTTGTAGCCCAAAATCTCTTCGAACGTCGAATTACAGCGGGTGATCAAACCATCTTCATTGACGGCGATCAGACCGACATTGACGGATTCGACGATCGATTCATTGAATTCTTTGAGGAGAGCAAGTTCGGCCGCACGTTCTTCCTGTTCCTGATAAAGAAGTGCGTTTTCGACCGCGACGGCGACATAACCCGAAACAGTCTGCAAAATTCCGATGTCTTCCGAAGAGAGAAGCGAACCGTCTTTGGCACGTCCCAGGCCGATCACCGCAACCATTTTTCCGCGGGCGACGCACGGTACGAAATAGTGCAATTCCTGCCGGATTATGAAATTCTTACTGGTGCCGTTTCCATTACCGTTACCGTTATGATGTTCTTCGATTTGTTTCGGAGTTTCGGTATTTTCAATTTCAAAAAGGGCGAGTTCATCAGCCCGGACAACGCCTTTGCCGGCGGACTTTTGCCGGATCATATTGCGGAAATCGTTCGGAATCTGATACGAAGCACTAAGGCCCGCGGATTTGGCAATGCGGTAAAATTCGGGAGACTTTTCGTCTTCGATGAAAACCGCAACTTTTTCGACATCCAAAACCTGTTGCAAACGGTCGGTCAGGGCATTGACCACCGGCACCGACGAGACGCTCACCGACCGCTACAGCGAACGCAAGGAGGAGGCGGCCAAGCTGCAGGAGCGGCTCGCCTTGGATCGAGCCTTGTGAAGAGGGCTGCTCTTAACCGCAGCAGGCGCCTTTTCCGTTCTCTTGA
>JBGTRS010000469.1:0-3831 GCA_041940665.1 Pyrinomonadaceae bacterium
TGGAGGGTAAAAAAAAGGATTTTTATGAATTATCCTTACCTAATGTTTCGGGGTTCATCTCTAAAAAACAGGAACGGCAATAGACCGGACGACCTTGCGAAGGGTAAAAAGGAACGGTTGTTTTGGCATCGCATTTGGCACACAAAACCGCCACCTCGATTTTTTGTTTGATTCCGGCAGCACGGGCTTCGGCAATCGCGGAAAGCCTTTCATTTTTAGCCTTTTTACAGGGCTTACAGCGTTTAGGGGGATGCTTTAGCCCTTTATCATGAAAAAACAGTTGTTCACCGCTTGTCCAAACAAAATCTTCTCCACAATCTATACAGTCTATTTCTTTATCTTCAAAATCCTCTTCTGTCGCGAAAGTTTTTGCATTAAATTCTTTTAAACCACCTGAATTTGCTTCTGACATTGCTCGTACCTTCCCTTTTTAATCAATTTTTGTTGTTATTTTTTTGTCAGACAACCGTTGTGAGGAACTTTAAAATTCTTGCCTTGAAAAAAACGAAAAAATGTATAACAGTTGGCTTAAAAATTATACTTATTAGACAACTTAGTCAAGTTTTTGGAAATGCAAAAAAATTCAAAATTTGACTGCCATAACAAAAATATTTATGAAAATACTTGTAATCGGCTCAGGCGGAAGGGAACACGCCATCGTTTGGGCTTTAGATCAAAGCGAAAAAACAAAAAAAATCTTTTGTGCCAACGGTAATGCCGGAATTTCAGAGATCGCCGAATGCATAAATATTTCGCCGACCGATGTTCAGGGTTTGGCGGAATTTGCCGCATCAAATGACATTGATTTTAGTTTTGTCGGCGGCGAAACCTCGCTTGCTCTGGGCATCGTTGATGAATTTGAAAAACGCGGTTTGAAAATTATCGGTTCAAGCCAAAAAGCCACGCAACTCGAATCAAGCAAAGCTTTTGCCAAAGATTTTATGAACCGGCACAACATCCCGACCGCCGGATATACGACCGCATTTTCCGCCGAAGAAGCCATCGGAATTTTAGAAAGCGGTAGATTCGGCGATGAAAACTCGGCGGTCGTCGTTAAAGCCGACGGTCTGGCCGCCGGTAAAGGCGTCGTCGTTGCTCAAAATCGAAACGAAGCGATCGAGGCGATAAGCTCGATGACTTCCGGCGAACTGATCGATGCCGAAGCCGCCGAAAAGATCGTTTTGGAAGAATGCCTGATTGGCCGGGAAGTATCCCTGATTATGTTCGCCGACGGAAAAAATTTCGCCCTGATGCCGCCGACCCGTGACCATAAACGGATCGGCGAGGGCGACACGGGAGCCAACACCGGCGGAATGGGAACGATCACCGATTCTTCACTTTTGACGCCCGAACAAACCAAAAAAATTATTGAGGAGATTATCAAACCGACGCTCGGCGGTTGCGAAAAAGAAGGCTTTCCGTTCAAGGGAATTTTGTTCCTGGGTTTGATGATGACCGATGCGGGAGCAAAGGTTCTGGAATACAACGTCCGGTTCGGTGATCCCGAAACACAGGCTATCTTAGTCAACCTTGAAACCGATCTGGTCGAGATTTGTGAGGCCATCTTGAATCAAACTCTCGATAAAATTCTGATCGAATGGAAGGAGGGAAGTTCCGCCTGTGTCATCCTGGCGGCGGAAAATTATCCGATGTCACCGCGAAAAGGCGATGTCATCAAAGGTTTGGACGAAGCCGCAAAACACGAAAATGTGGTTGTCTTTCACGCCGGAACGTCAAAGAACGAAAACGGTGAGATTATTACATCCGGCGGCCGGGTTCTGGCGGTTACGGCGATCGCCAGTAATCTTTCCAACGCGATCCATCGGTCGTACAAGGCCGTCAATGAAATCAGGTGGGACGGAATGCAATTTCGCCGCGACATCGGAAAATAATTTATGACGGATAAAAGGCGTTTTAAGTATTACGATCTGATCATGGCGGCGTTTGTGACCGTCATACTTTGTTCAAATCTGATCGGCGTTCATAAAGTTTCTTTTGTGTCATTGCCGTTTTACGGAGATTTTATTTTCGGGGCGGGCGTGTTGTTTTTTCCGATCTCCTATCTTTTCGGCGATATTTTGACGGAAGTTTACGGCTACGCCCGTTCGCGGAAAGTGATCTGGGCGGGTTTCGGAGCGATGATCTTTGCTTCGCTCATGTCCTACGTCGTCGTCAATCTGCCGGCGGCCGCGACGATGGATACGACCCGGCAAGCGGCCATCGAAATGATCTTCGGACAAACGCCGAGAATCGTTATGGCTTCGATGCTCGCGTTCTGGCTCGGTGAATTTTCAAATTCTTTCGTATTAGCAAAAATGAAAATTCTAACCGCCGGAAAATGGCTCTGGACGCGAACGATCGGTTCAACCTTTGCCGGTGAAGCGGTTGATTCGCTCGTATTTTATCCGGTCGCGTTTTACGGAATCTGGTCGAATGAGCAGATCATCACGGTTTTGATCGGCAACTACTTTCTGAAAGTTCTGTGGGAAGTTCTGGCGACGCCGTTTACATATAAGATCGTCGGATTTTTGAAACGTGCCGAAAATGTTGATTTCTACGATAAGGACACAAATTTTAATCCGTTTACGATCGAAACCTAACGGAATCGGCTTGCGTAGAACAAAGCCAAATGGACATATTCAGAAAAATCTTCGGTATTCTAACCGTCGGACTCGTTTGGTTTTTCAGCCTTTTGCTGTTCTTTGTTTTTTCGGGAATGCAGGGAATTCTGGCAAATCCCGAATTTCAAAGCCAAAAATTTATTGACGCTTTTACTAAAGAACCTCTGCCGAGGGTTGCGGAAAATCCGCTGATTTTGCCGTTGGGTTTGATAGTTGTCGGGATTTTCACCGGTTTGGTTTTTAGTTTTCTGAATGACAAATTGAGTTACGGTTGGTTGAAAAAAGGTTTGATTTTCGGGTTGATCCACTGGGCACTGATGACGCCCTGGTTTGAATTTTATCTGCCGTTTAATGTTATGAGGGAGCCGTTTTTGCTGGTTTTGCTCGAAATGTTTCTGTGGCTTTGCGTCGCTTTGACCATCGGCATATATTTGTCGTTTGTGTTTAATTTTAAAAGAAAAAAATAATCGAATTTATGTCCATCTACGAAAATTTAGAACCGACCGATTTCACGCAGATCAAAACCTACGAACTTGCTTCAAGACCGAGCAAAGTTACCGTCGAAGATTTTGCCAAACCGATTTCGGAAAATGATTCGCTCAAAAGTTTTCTCGAAAAATTCCCCAACATACTCGCCGTTCAATCTATCCGCGAAGTTGCCGCCAAGATCAGACGGGCGAGAGAATTAAATAAACCGATAATTTGGGGCATCGGCGGACATGTTATCAAAACCGGACTCGCTCCCGTTTTGATTGATCTGATGAAACGCGGATTTTTAACTGCGATTGCCGCAAACGGTTCGGTTCTCGTTCACGATACGGAAATTGCACTGGTCGGTTTTACGAGTGAAGATGTTGATGCCACGCTCGGCAAAGGCGATTTCGGGGCGGCCAAAGAAACGGGCGAAATCTTAAATTTCGCCGCCAAAAACGGACTGAAAGACCGAATGGGCTTAGGTGAAGCGATGTGCCGTGAAGTTACGAACTTAAAACCGAAATTTGCCGATTTCTCGATTCTTTTTCAAGCCTACAAACATAAAGTTCCCGTAACGACGCATCTCACGATCGGTGCGGACATCGGACATTTTCACGCCTCGGCCGACGGTACGGCACTCGGCGAAACCTCGCATACCGATTTCAAATTATTTTGTTCGATCGTCCGGGAGATGAACGGCGGCGGTGTTTATCTCAATTACGGTTCGGCTGTAACA
>JBGTRS010000470.1:0-3827 GCA_041940665.1 Pyrinomonadaceae bacterium
GACCAAAGAATCTCCGGCTAAAACGTGTAATTTCATATTGATAAACTCACTGCATAAAGAATGCTCAAACAAACTCCGCCGTATATTCCCGCCAGCAGATCATCGGCACAAACTCCCAGCCCGGCGGGAAGATTCTGCAGATAATCAATCGGATACGGCTTCCAAATATCGAATAGACGAAACAGTAAAAAACCCGCAACTATGAGCCACCAGGAAGCTAAAAACGGAACGAACAGAAAAACCAGAAGTTGACCCATCACTTCATCAACGACGACCTTCTGCGGGTCTTTATCGTTGAAAAGCTCGGTCGCCCGACCCGATGCACGGATTCCCAAAAGACAAAACGCTAAAAACAAAACGAGATTAAAAACCCAGAACCAGGCGTTGATGCTTGCGATTTCCAAACCCTTATCAAGCAAAAAGCCGATGCTGGCGGCCTCTATTATTATTATCCAGAGATAAATTATAACACCGACGACCGAACCGAAAGTTCCGGGAGCCAGCGGTAAATATCCGACACCGAAGGTCGTTACGGCGATTGAGGCATAGTCAAAAAAGGTTTTGGCTTCGCTTTTTTGTTTTTTTAGTCCCTTTTCTTCAATCGAAGCTGAAACTTTCGCTATTTCTTCGGGCTTGGGCATAACATAAATTCAATCATTTATAAATTTTGCACGCTTAGTATATAATTTCAAAGCAAATTGTAAAATATACACTTTCCGTATTCAAAATAATGAAAAAATGTCCGCAATGCACACGAGTCTATGATGACGAATCGCTGAATTTCTGTCTGCATGATGGTACGGTTCTCATCAAATTCGAAAAAAATGTAACGGATGAAAATATTCCCCGTCAAACCGAACAACAGACAGAAATCATCCCGCCTGAAAAAATTTCGGAAGTTTCAGGGACGGAAAGCCGTACGGCGGCGGCAACGGATGAAAATTTGAAGGAACGGGAAACAGTAGTCAGAGATTCTGCGGCAAATACAAAAAGACCGAAATCAGAAAGTAGTCCGGGCGTCAGTCCCGTTTTTGCATATTTGACGGTCGGACTTTTGGCGATTTTGGTTTTGATCGCCGGTATCGCTCTCGTCGTTTGGATAAATTCAAATACCGCTCAGAATTCAAATGCCAACGTTGAAATATCCAAAACTCTGACAAACGAAAATGATTCCGACACGGCGGATAATAAAAACGTCGAACCGAATTTGAAACCTACAGAGACAACAACACCCGTTTTGAAACCGACGCCGAAACCGACCGAAAAAGCCCCGAAAGAAAAGGTCTCGCCGGAACCGGAAAAAACACCGAAACCGACCGAGACACCGGCTCCGGCTGACGGCAGATATTTTGTGATCTTGGGTTCTTTTCCGCAGTCCCAGGCGGCCAGAGCCAGACAGCGTCTGCTAGCCGCCCGAAGTAAAGGATTAAATGCCCGGATTATCAATACGAGTAATTTTCCGGGTTTGAGAAGCGGCCTGATCGCCGTCGTTATGGGGCCCTACTCGAAATCCGAAGCTCAAAACGCCTTACGCAAAGCCAGATCGGTTTCGGGCGACGCCTATATCAAAGCCGGAACAAAATAAAAGTTACGCAGTTTTAAGTTATTTGAGAAACTTTTCGCTCAGATCCAAAAACTCCTCGACCTGAGAATTCCAATAAACCCAATCGTGTTTGCCGGGAAGCTGGCGAAATTCGTGCGGAATTTTTTTCTCGAAAAGCAATCCGGCAAAGTCCCGGTTTTGTTGGATCAAAAAATCTTCCGTCCCGCAATCGAGATATATAAACGGCAAATTTCTGACCGTTTCAGGAGTTTGTTTGGATAGTATTTCAAAGATGTTGTTCTCCTTGCGGGTTTGGCTGTCCATCCCGCCGAAAGTTTTCGTAATTGAATTGGTCAGAACCTTCCAACCATTCCCCAAACCTTCGGCGTTCCATTCCGCCGCCCGCAAAGCACCGCTGAATGAACCGGCGACGGCAAATTTTTCGGGATATTTCAAACCGAATTTTAAGGCACCGTAACCGCCCATCGAAAGCCCGGCTATCGCCCTACCTTCTCTCGCGTTCTTCGCCCGAAATTTTTTTTCCACTTCGGGAATCAGTTCACTGATGATGTAGCTTTCGTATTTATCGTGTTCGACGGTTTCGCTGTCCGCATACCAACCGTTCCCGCCTTCGGGAAAGACCAAGATGTATTGATGTTGTCTAGACATTTCGGACAACTTTGTTTTGCTCGTCCAATTATTATAATGCCCTTCTAAGCCGTGCAAAAGATAAACGACTGAAAAGGATTTGTAGATGTGAGATTTTTCGTAGTAATTACTTGGCAAGATAATCTGATACGGCATTTTTCTCTGCATCAACTTGCTGTCGAGTTTGTGTTCTTCGACCTTTGCCGTTTGTATTTTTTCAGGACGAACAACATTCGGCGTTAATTGTGCCTGCACAGTTAACGCCGAAAAGATTATCGCCAAAAAAATTCCGATATATTTATGTTTTTGATAGTTCATCGAAATTTATCCGAAAAATCTGCTCAGCCAACCGGAGTCTTCGTTTTTATCAACAATTTGAGCAAGTTCTCCGGCATCGAGCCAAACGCCCGAACATTGATCGCAAACGTCAATGGCCACGTCTTCATATTCGGTTTCCATCAGATGACCGTCGCATTTCGGACAATCTATTTGCAGATCTTTGATCGTTTCCTCGGAAAGTTTCGCCTTCATTTTTTCGATGAGTTCCCGTTCCTTGCGGCGAAAGTATTCATTTTCGAGAGCTTTTCCGCGTTCTTCAAGTTGATCCGACATTTATTTTTGTTCTCCTTGTAAAATTTTAATTTTTTGTTCGAGAAAAAAATAACAAACATTCAAATAAGTTTCAAAATCAAAATATCGTTTGAAAACTAAATGCCGGAACAGCTTGACACATCCCGTTCATAAATCTATATTTTTTGTTTGTCTTTGATTTCGGATAAAATCGTTATCTATGTCTGACAGGGACGAAAAATTTATGCTTTCGGCCATCAAAGCCGCCAAAAAAGCAAAAATAATTGATGAAGTTCCCGTAGGAGCTTGTCTGATTGATAACTCGGGCGAATTGATCGCCGCCGGATTTAATCAAACGATTACCAGAAACGATCCGACGGCTCACGCTGAAATCATTGTTTTACGTCAGGCCGGAAAAAGACTCGGCAATTATCGTTTGACGGAAACGACTCTTTATACGACCATTGAGCCTTGCGTGATGTGTGCCGGAGCTTTGGTCAACGCCCGCATCAAGCGTCTGGTTTACGGGGCGGCGGATGACAGATTCGGAGCGGTCGAATCTCTTTTTAACATTTGCAACAACCGTTCATTGAATCATAGAATTGAAATAACAAGCGGCGTGTTAGAAGATGAATGCCGTAAGTTGATGCAGGATTTTTTTCGTGCAAAGAGATTGAAAACTTAAAACTTGAGGAGAGGTGCGAGAGTGGTTGAATCGGGCGGTCTCGAAAACCGTTGTACCTCCGGGTACCGTGGGTTCGAATCCCACCCTCACCGCTCGGGCGGTCGAAGAAGACCGCATTCCCGAATTCGAGCAATGTTGGCCATTCAAGTGCATGAGCGAGGCGACCCCAACAGCAGAGTGGGTATCGAGTTCCTCTTCGCCTCGTTAGGTTGTGGAGGCCCAAACTTCTACGCAGGAGAGGTTGCTTGGCCAGAACGATCAAAATTCAAGATGGCATCTTTCCGAAGTCGCAATCAACAAGGACTGATGATGTCGAAGTCTTTTGCCAGGATCGAGGAGATGGATATGGACTGCTGCCTACTGGGGGGGGAGATTGAAAGG
>JBGTRS010000471.1:0-3812 GCA_041940665.1 Pyrinomonadaceae bacterium
ATCTCCACCGCGTCGCTCTGCTCTGGGCTGATCACGACACGAATCTGGACGAAGCCTTAAAAGTCGCCAGAGAAGACCGCGAGGTCAACAACGATCTTCTCGCCAGCGACACTTACGCCTGGGCTTTATACAAAAAAGGCGAATATGCGGAAGCCAAAAAACAGATGAAAGACGCGATGCGGCTCGATTCCAAAATCGCACTTTTTTACTATCACCTCGGAATGATCGAAAACAAACTCGGCAACCGAAAAGAAGCCGTTAAAAATTTGGAACTCGCTCTCGCTACAAATCCGGCATTCGATCTTCTGCAAGCCGATATTGCCAAAGAAACCTTAAAAAAATTGAAATCTTAGAAACGGGGAATCGAAAGGTTTCTCGCTTCTAAGGGGGGCGAAAGGTTCACGTTATTTCCATTCCGTGAACCTTTTTTACTTTACGTTTCTTTTTCAAGTATCACGGAATCTTTATCTTTTTCCTCTTCCTTTTTCGGCTCTATCGGTTTGGCATTGTTATATTTTCGATTCCAGATTTCATTATTGTCCTTTTCACTTTTTTCTAAACTTCTGATTTGCTCTTCAGTTAAATGCTTTCTGCCGTTTTCACCCAATCGGAAAAGGGCAACTTCAGCACAATATGTTCCTTTACCTTTTTTCAGAACTTTAGCCAAATGCGGAATGATCGTATCGGCATTTTCTTTGAAATAAGCAATATTTAATTTTGCATAACAACCTAAATCCTCATGATTCAGATATTTTAATAAGCCCGGAACTACCTTTGCTTCAATCATTTCCCGAAGTTCGGGCGTAGTTTCTTTCAGATTCCTTCCGATATTGCCGATTTTGTTCATCGCACTTTTTCTCACTTCTATATCACTGTCATCAACGGCTTTGATAAGTTTCGGCAGAACGATAACCGCACCAATTGATGTAAATCCCGGAAGACTTTCAATTGCTTTTTTTCTAACTTCCGGGTTTTTGTGTTCCATTATTTTATAAAGAATCGGAAGCGTTTCATCTCCGGCCATATTGCTCAAAACCTGCAAAATTGCATAAGGTTCTTTTTCAACCTCTTTCTCCAGTAGCGGTATTAAAACCTTACCCATTCTGCCCAAAGCAATTGCCGAAGTCAGATAAAGACTATACCTTCGTATATTCCGCGTATCTTCATCTTTATCTTTTCCTACATAATTTTCAGGATTATAAAGAACATCCAATAAAAGCGGCACGGCAGACAATCCTTTTTCGCCCATCGGAACGAATGCCCGAATTATGTTGACCGAATTTAGTTGACCTTTTTTCAAAAGGTCGGAAAGTAAAGGTATCGCACTCGAAATATCTACACCATAAAAACCTAACTGTCTGATGCCCAACACGGAAAGCCAGGCTACGGTTATATCTTCCGATCTCGCAGTTTCCATCAAAGTTTCAAGTCTTTGCTTCGAAGCGTTATCAGTTGGCAAAACGGGTTTGAAATAAGAAAGTGAGTAAATCCCGTAAAGCTGTATATAAACATCCAAATTGTGAGCCATCTTCATTCTGTCCTGCAAAGGAATATTAGCTTGCGGCGGGATTTTCCAAAGTGCCGTTTCAACATGTCTCCACACATCCGAATTTTCTTCATCTCTTAATAATTTGAGAATTACCGGAAGAGCCGGTTGTGCCGCCGTCCGAAATTCTCCCAAACGATAGACCGAACAAGCCCGCAACCATTCATTCTCATTCCCGATTCTTTTAACTAAAATCTCCAACTGTTTATTTTTATCCGAAGCAGTTTCCAATTCGGAAATTTGTTCGGGAGTTTCTTTCGCACAAGGTTCTAATCCAAGATACGGTTCTACGATAAGGGATTTAGAACCACCATTTGCTGTGCCTCCTGCATCCGCATCTCCTTTCATAACCGGAGTGGCTTCTTGAACAACAATCTTAGGACTGGCTTTTTTGTCGGCTTTCTTTTTCGGTTTGGGTTTTTGAGCGGTAATGGTGATCGTCAGACTGAATCCGACCAACAATAATAAAAGTAAAGTGAAAAATTTATTGGTTTTTGTCATAACTGTTGAATTCTAATAAATTTATAAAGATGTGTTAGGATTAACAAAACACAAAATAAGTTGTTTTTTGCTAAGTTTTTTTCTGTTTAATAAAGTTTATGGAACAAAACCGCTAAAAGCAACAAAGAGTTTATTCGAAAATGATCAAATTTGAATCGGAAATCTGCACGGATTTTGAGCGGGCGAGCCGGCTCGAATGGCTGGAGACGAACGGCATCGGCGGATTTGCCTGTTCGACGGTGGCGGGGGCGAATACGCGGCGGTATCACGGAATTTTGACCGCCGCGACTCGTCCGCCGCTCGGCCGTATCACGATGCTTTCAAAATTCGAGGAAGTCTTGACGATCGACGGCGAAGTTTTTGAACTTTCCGCCAATCAATATCCCGGAACGGTTCACCCGCAGGGTTTCCAATATCTCGCGTCGTTTGAACTCGCACCGTTTCCCGTCTGGACGTTTGAGATCGAAGGCATCGAGATCGAAAAAAAGGTTTTTATGGTTCACGGGCAAAACACGACCGTCTGCCAATGGCGTGTCGGATCGAAAGTGGCGGGCAAAGACTCGGATGTCCGGCTCGAACTAAAACCGCTTCTTTCATTCGCCGATTATCATCATCTCCGGCACGAAACTTCCCGCATCAACGCCGAATTTATCGCTTCCGAACACAGCATTCTGGTCAATCCTTTTCAGGATACGCCCGAACTTTTTTTCAACCACAACGCTTCGGAGATCGAAAAAACGGGTTATTGGTATCGCAATTTTGAATACGCCATCGAAAGGGAACGCGGTTTTGATTTTCGCGAAGACCTTTTTCAGCCGTTCGCATTAAAGTTCGATCTCTCCGAAACGGCGATCGTCATCGTTTCCGACGAACAGCAGAATCACACGAATGCCGAAGAATTCGAGGATCTGGAAATTCGCCGCCGCGAGGAACTCGTCGAGATCGCCGAAGCGAAAGACGATTTTACGAAACAGCTCGTCCTGGCCGCCGATCAATTTATCGTTAAACGCGGGCGGGGCGAAACGATCATCGCCGGTTATCCCTGGTTTTCCGATTGGGGCCGCGATACGATGATCGCTCTGAACGGCCTGACACTCGCCACTAACCGCGAAGGCATCGCCAAAAATATTTTGCTCGAATACTCACAGCATATTTCGGAAGGGATGCTCCCGAACCGTTTTCCCGATGAAGGCGAGGAGCCGGAATACAATACGGTTGATGCAACGCTCTGGTATTTTGAAGCGATCCGGGCGTTTGTCGAGAAAACGGAAAATTACGAGTTTGTCAAAAATGAGCTGTACGAAAAACTAAAGGACATCGTCGAATGGCACTTAAAAGGCACGAGATTCAGAATCAAAGCGGATGAGGACGGTTTGCTGTTGGCGGGTGAAGAAGGCCTGCAGCTGACCTGGATGGATGCCAAATACGGCGACGAGGTTTTCACGCCGCGGATCGGTAAAGCGGTCGAGATTCAGGCACTCTGGTATAACGCTCTCAAAATTATGCAGATGTTTGCCAAAAATTTCCGCGACAAAGACGGCAAAAAGCAGTATGAGAATCTGGCCAAAACCGTCAAGAAATCTTTTAACAAGGAATTTTGGAACGCGGACGAGGAATATCTTTTTGATGTGATATGCGGCGATGAAAAGAACGCTGATATAAGACCGAATCAGATCTTCGCCGTCAGCTTAAAGAATTCGATGCTCAGTTTGTTCCGTGCCAAAAAGGTCGTGCAAAAGGTCGAACGCGAATTATTTACGCCCGT
>JBGTRS010000472.1:0-3797 GCA_041940665.1 Pyrinomonadaceae bacterium
CGCGAAGAAATCTCTGAAATCCTACGGCATCAATAAAACTGAGAGCAAGACGAATTATTTTATCGGCAACGATCCAGACCGATGGCAGACCGATGTTCCGAATTTCGAAAAGGTAAAATTCGAAAAGGTTTATGACGGTGTTGATCTCGTTTATTACGGCAACCAGCGGCAACTTGAATATGATTTTGTCGTCGCTCCGAAGGCCGATCCCGGTCAGATAGAACTAAAGATCAAGGGTGTTAAAGATGCGAAGCTTGATGAAAAAACCGGCGATCTTTTGCTCGCAACCGAACTCGGTGAACTGCGGCAGAAAAAACCTTTTTCATATCAGATGATCGAGGGCAAACAGAAAGAGATCGCCAGTCTATATTCAGTCCAAAGACCGAAGTCCAAAGATCGAAGTCCGAACGACAAAGAATTTATCGTTTCATTTAAACTTGCCGAATACGACAAATCGAAGGAATTAGTTATTGACCCGATCCTCGCTTACGGAAGTTATCTGGGCGGAAGTTTATATGACGCGGGAAGCGGAGTTACGGTTGATGCGGAAGGTAATGCATACATCACCGGCTCGGCGGCTTCGCGTGATTTTCCGACGACTGCCGGAACGGTCAAACCCGTCATGCTGCCGCGAACCAATACGACCAATTCTTTTTGGTATGATGCCTTCGTAACAAAGGTCAATCCGGCGGGAACGGCGATCGTTTTTTCGACGTATTACGGCGGACGCGACGGCAACGAGTCGGGCGGCGATATCGAGATTGACTCGGCCGGGAACGTCTATTTCAGCGGGACGACGATGTCTTCGGATTTTCCGACCGTCAACGCCTATCAGACGACTTTCGGCGGAACGGACGACGCGTTTCTCGCCAAACTCAATTCAACGGGTTCATCCATCATCTTTTCAACCTATCTCGGCGGCAACAATACAGACCTTGGCGGGAGAGCCATCGTCAATCCGGCCAACGGTGAAGTAACCGTCGTCGGCCGGGCCTATTCGCCGAATTTTCCGACAACGCCGGGAGTTATCAAAGAAAAACTTTGCAATTCACCGACGACCTGTAGCGGCATATTTTATTCGGGAGGTTTTATCGCCAGATTTACGGCGACGGGCGATGTTCAATTTGCCACGCTTTTTAATGCCGGTTTGAATGATGTCGCTCTTGATCTCAACAACAACACGGTCATCGCCGGAACCGGTTCGGCGGCTCTGACGACGCCCGGAGCATATCAGACAACCAGCACGGGCGGCACCGAAGGCTACGTCGGAAAAATAAATCCGGCGGGAAGTCAGATCGTCTTCGGAACTTTGCTCGGCGGCGGCACTCAATCGGATGTCATTACGGGCATCGCTCTCGATCAGGCCGGAAATATGTATGTGACGGGAACGACGCAGAATGTCGGCTTCCCGACCACGCCCGGAGCATTCGACCGTACGCACAACGGTACGACGAGCAATAATCACGACGGATTTTTGACGAAATTCGATCCGGCGGGAAGTTCGCTCGTTTATTCGACATTCCTCGGCGGAACGGGTAAAGATGAGCCGAAAGGCATCGCCCTCGGAAGCGATAACAGTGCGTTTATCGTCGGCGAAACGACCGGAGCATCGAGTTTTCCTCTCAGAAATTCGATCGTCAATGCCGGAAATATTTTTCTGACGCATTTTAATGCGGACGCCAGCGGTTTGGTTTATTCGACGCTTTTAGGTCAGGGCGGCGGCTATGATATTGCGGTTGATACAAACGACAATGCCTACATTACGGGAAAAACAAGTAATATTCCCGTGACGCCCGGTTCTTTCCAACCCGTCCGCGGCGGCGGACAAGCGACTTCAGCCGATGATGCGTATATTATGAAGATCGCTCCGACCGATGAAAACGGAACTTTTTATTCGATCAGCGGAACGGTTTCGGACGAAAATCTCGGCTTCAACAATAATTATGCACCGGTCGTCGTCACTGTGACCGGAACGATAAACCGCTCGCTGAATCTTCCATATACCGGCGGACAGTATAATTTCGGCAATCTTCCGGCCGGCGGAAACTACACGATCACGGTCAGCAAACAAGGGTTTGAAGTAACGCCCGAATCAGCGGTTTTCAATAATCTGGGAGCAAATCAATTTGCCGATTTTACGATCTTGAGAAACCGCGAACCGCAGAGCGAGATCACCAATCCGGCCCACGGAACGACTTATGTCGCTCCGGCTTCGATCACGATTCAGGCCACCGCCGCCGACCCGGACGCCGACGACACGATCCAAAAAGTGGAATTTGTCGCCTACAATAGTTCGGTCGGAAATGTTCCGATCGGCACAGATACGGAAGCACCGTTTGAAATCACCTGGAACAATGTTTCGACTGGAACCTGGTCGTTATATGCTTATCCGTATGACAATCACGGTCTTCGCGGGGTTTCGACACCGGTCGTCCATGTTTTCGTCACCGAACCGAACGGTCCGAGTGTAACTCTAACCAGTCCGACCGAAGGACAAACCTTCCAGGCGGGGGAATATCATCCCTTTACCGTAGATGTTTCATCTACGGTTACAAGAGTAGAGTATTACGCAAATGATACATTGATCGGCAGAAGCCTGAGCAGTCCGTTTACAATGCAATTACGCTTTACGGAAACCGGAAATTACGCGATCACGGCCAAGGCGTTCAATTCGCAAAATCAATCGAACACTTCGAATGTCGCCAACATATCCGTAGTTCCGTTCAATCACACGATCTCGGGCAGAATTTCCAGCGATCTCGATCTGACTCCGATCGAAGGCGTGACGGTGAACCTGACGAGTTCGAGCAATCCTTCGATCAACGGCACGACGACGACCGACGCCAACGGAAATTACAGTTTTACGAACGTTTTCGGTGCCTGGAACGACGTCGCGACCGTGACGCCCGTCCATCCCGATTATACTTTTGAACCGGCCAGCCGTTCGATGACGATTGGTTACAACAATCATCCGAATCGAAATTTCCTGGCCGTTCCGGTGACGGGAATTACGGTCGAAATGACCAGTCCGCAGAATAATCAGCAGTTTCCGCCGAATCCGACCGTTCCTCTTGCGGCCGACGCTTCAAGTACGGCCGGCACCATCACCAAGGTCGAATTTTACCGGTATCAACAGGGACAGAGGATTTTACTGAACACGGACACCGAGGCACCATACAGTTTCGACTGGACGCAGGTTCCGGGCGGCTATAACACAGTTTTCGCCAGAGCCTATGATTCGGACGGCGGGATCAAGGATTCGAATTCAAGAAATTTTCAGGTTTCCGAATTGCCGGAGGTTATACGTCTGCAGGGTACTGTAACAAATGCCAACGGCAGTTGGATGCCGGGCATCACCGTTGCTTTAACGGGAACGGCGAACGGACAGACGATAAATCAAACTTCTACTTCGAATACTTTCGGGGCATACGGCTTTTTTAATCTACCGGCAGGCGGCGATTATACGATCACGCCGCAAGGTTCGGGCGGTATGACGTTCACGCCGCCTTCATTTAGCGTTACAAACGCGACGCAGGATAATTTTGACATAGATTTTCAGGCTTCCAGCGTTAATCAGGCTCCGACCGTCGAGATCAACAGCCCGACGGACGGTTCGGTCTTCACGATGCCGGCGGCAATAAACATCAATGTCACCGCTTCCGATCCGGACGGCACGGTTCCGCATCTTTCGGTTCAGGCTACGGGCAATAATCGTTCCGTTTCGATCGGTCAATCAAACAACGGGACGCTCGATCTAAATTGGGAACCGTCGGCCACCAGTCTAACAATGCAATATT
>JBGTRS010000473.1:0-232 GCA_041940665.1 Pyrinomonadaceae bacterium
AATAAAGTCTAAGATTGAAAGGTTAAAAACTCAAGCGTCTGAGGTTTTGATTAATTTTTTTCAACTCGAATTTTGAAATATTTTGTAAACTTATTTTTATGAAAACGTTCTGGACGAAACTTCTTGAAACTGCCGTTCATATCCCTTCGCCGCATAACGTCCAACCCTGGCTACTCAAGATTATTGACGAAAAAACCGCCGAACTTTACATCGATTCAAAACGCACCCTGCC
>JBGTRS010000473.1:242-3795 GCA_041940665.1 Pyrinomonadaceae bacterium
TAAGATCATCAGGGGCTGTTAATGGTCTGACGATAAAATGATCAAGCGCGCCGCCGGTAACCGCAGCCTAGCTGGCGCACAATTATGTATTTATTATCCTGACGATGGGGATGTTCATCGAAGCTTTGAAAATTCTGGCGGAAAGAAAAGGCTTTCGTTTGAGTTACGAACTTTTCCACGACCCCGGCTGGTATGCTCCGGCGATTCTCGAATCACGCGATCATTGGCATATTCCTTTCGCCAGATTAAAACTGACGGAAGTTGAACCGTCGGAAAACGGCTATGATGAAGCGGTGTTTCTCAAACGGCGAACCTCCCGTTTGAATCTATACGAAAAAGAGGTTCCGGCCGAAGCCATTCAAAAATTAAAAAAAATTACCGATCAGTGGCGGCAAAGGTTTGAGATCACAACCGATCCGAAACAGATCGAAAAACTGATGAACTGGAATACGGTCGCCCTTTTCGAAGACCTGAATACGCCGAGTTACCGGGACGAGATCGTCGAGTGGTTCAGATATACCGACCGGGAAGCGGAATATCATCGGGACGGTCTGGATTATCGTTGTATGAACACGCCGCGTCTCACATTCTGGATGTCGGCGAAAATGTCCGGACTTTTGAAAATTCCGGTCGCCAAACAGATTTTGGGCAGAATTTACCGTTCGCAACTCGGCACGATCCCGACGCTCGGCATCATTGCGGGCGGTTTCTGGGAACCTTCCGACGCGATCGAAACGGGCAAATTCCTGATGCGTTTCTGGCTCGAAACGGCTGTCCATAACCTCTACATACATCCTTACGGAAATCTGGTGACGAACAGAAAAGTCGCCGCACTGGTCGAAGGGGAATTGGGAATTGCCGATATCTGGCTGATCTTCAAGATCGGCTATTCGGACGAACCGCCGAAAAGCAAACGCCTGCCCCTGGAAAAAATAATCGTTCAATAAAAAGAATATGCTACGCTACATTTTCGCCTATTTTTTAATTTATTTTCTGTGGATCATCCGCCGTTTCATTTCGGTTGACGGCCGTTCCTATCTTTTGCTTTTCGCCCCGCAGATCCAGGGATTTTTGGCTTGGATCGCCAGACTCCGCTCGTATGCCGTTTTTTATAACGCCCGGACGAGATGTCCGGCCTACAAAAAATTTCTGGCGGCGGAAGGTTACAGGCCAACGGGACGCTGGCAGATAACGGACGTTCCCGTAATGACCAAGGAAAATTACGTAAAAAAATACAGCCTCGAAGAGAGATGTTACGGCGGCAAGATTCCCGCACCGGGAACGGTCATTGACGAATCTTCGGGTTCATCGGGCGTGCCGAACAATTGGGTCAGAAGTGCCGAAGAACGCGAAGATGTCAAACGGATTTTGCAACTCAACTACGAGATCATCTATAACGACGATGAATGCATTTTGCTCAATTGCTTTGCCCTCGGCCCCTGGGCGACCGGGATGAATGTTTCGATGTCTCTGGTTGATGTCGGCATCCTGAAATCTATCGGCCCCGATGCCGTCAAACTTGAAAACACGCTCAAACTATTCGGCACCAAATACCGCTATCTGATTTTCGGTTATCCGCCGTTTTTGAAAATGTGGCTCGACAACACGACGCTCGATCTCGCCGGGTACAGAATTGACGCGGTGGTCGGGGGCGAAGGAATGTCGGAAAGTCTGCGGGAATATATGCTCAAATTCTTTCAAACCGTGGTTTCTTCCTACGGTGCGTCCGACCTCGAAATAAACATCGGCGTCGAAACCGATCTGACCATTGCTCTTCGCCGGCTCTGTTTTAAAGACCGCCGACTTTGTCAGACACTTTTCGGACGAGAGAATCCGCCGATGATCTTTCAATACAACGCGGCGGATTACATCATCGAAACCGGCGAAAATGGCGAACTGCTTTTTACGATCGTCCGGCTGGGCGGTGCATCGCCGAAAATCCGCTACAATCTGCAGGATCTGGGCGGAACCTTTAGACATAAAGAACTCAAAGAAATTCTGCTTGAAAACGATATAAAGATCGAAAATCTTGCTGACAAACAGAGTGCTTTTCCGATCCTCTTTGTTCACGGCCGCGGCGATCTGAGTGTTCCGTTTTACGGGGCAAAAGTCTTTCCGACCGATATCGAAGAGATTATCAACACGCATCCCGAACTGGCCGGCAAAATAAATTCGTTTCAAATAAAAAGCGTCGAAGATGCGGATCTGAAACGCAGTCTGGAAATTCATCTGGAAAAGATCAGATCCGAAACAAAGCAATTGCCGGAGGCAGAAAAACTTCACGAGATCGTTTTTGAAGAACTGTGCCGCGTCAATCAGGATTTTCGGGAAGTCACGAAAATGTTCGATAAATCCTGTGTCAAAATCATTCTGCACGAATTTGAAACAGGTGTTTTTGCCGGCCGCGACATCCGTATCAAAAATAAATATATCGGTTGAAGTTTTTTTCGTATAACTTTGCAATTCAAGGTATTTTCAAATTACAATCCGTTGTTCGAGGTTTCCGTAAAAAAATGAAAGACGAAGAAAATTTATATAATGAAACGAAGAAAATTTTCCTTCCGACAAATTTTAAGTCCGCTTTTTCGCTTTCCTTCGCGTCTTCGTCGAAATCTGTCCGAATACCGTTTTTACACTTATCTGGCCGTATTGGGTCCCGGGATCATTGCCGCCAACGCCGGCAATGATGCGGGCGGAATTGCGACCTATTCGACCGTCGGTGCGGCCTACGGCTATTCGCTGATGTGGGTTTTTATACCGATGATCTTCAGCCTCATCATCGTCCAGGAAATGTGCGTGCGGATGGGCGTGGTGACCGGACAGGGTTTGGCCGACCTGATCCGCGAAAAATTCGGCGTGCGACTGACCGCCCTCGTTATGTTCGCACTTCTCATCGCCAATACGGGCGTCATCGTGTCGCAATTCGTCGGTGTGGCTCAAGCCTCGGAACTGTTCGGCATTCCGAGATATTTGACGATTCCGGTTGTTTCGGGTTTTGTCTGGTGGCTGGTCGTCAAAGGCACGCAGGAACGGGTCGAGCAGGTTTTTTTGATAATTTCTCTGGTCTTTCTGTGTTATATCATTTCGGCTTTTCTGGCCGATCCGGACTGGGGCGAGATCGGCACCGAGTTTGTGACGCCTTCCTTTCAACTTGACGCGGGCTATATCTTCACGGTCATCGCTCTGATCGGAACGACGATCACGCCGTTTATGCAGTTTTTTGTGCAGTCTTCGGCGGTCGAAAAAGGAATGGATGACGAGGATCTGCCGCTCGTGCGGGCGGATGTCATTGTCGGCACGACCTTCGCTCTGCTGGTCGCCGCGTTTATCGTCATTTCGACGGCCGCGACGCTCAATAAACAGGGCATTACCCAGATAGATTCCGCCGCGACGGCCGCCGCCGCCCTGGCTCCGGTGGCGGGCGAATACGCCAAATATCTGTTCGCCTTCGGACTTTTCGGTGCGTCGATGCTGGCGATGGGCGTTCTGCCGCTTGCTACCGCTTATTCGATCAGCGAAGCACTCGGGTTTGAGAAAGGTCTTTCGAGAAGTT
>JBGTRS010000474.1:0-3497 GCA_041940665.1 Pyrinomonadaceae bacterium
TAGATTTTGACCGTCCATTTTTCCAACCGGAAGATTCTAAAATTATTATTTACTTTCACAAGTTTTAGGGGCAAGTGCTTAAACATTATTTCGGAGAATCTTAAACACTTTTTCGGAAAGATTTTTCTTTGCCTAATTTTAATATTAGACAGTTTTCAATTACTTGATATGAATTCTACGCTCATTCGTAAAGCATTGTCAAGATAAATTCGACCATTTGGGTTTAATCAAGTGCTTAAACCCCATTTTTTTCAAAATTTTGTTTGTCAGGTTTATATATTTTAATTTCTATCGGTATAATTACATCCAAATTTTTCGGAAATTCTTCTTGTATGGAATTCTCTTTTTTACAACTCTTGATTTTCGGCATTCTCGTCGCTTTGGCAAATGTACTCGGCGGTTTGGTTCTATTTCCGGCGAAGTTAAATACAACTTACAAAAAATATCTGAAATATCTGCTCGCTCTCGGAGCGGGATTTATGCTCGCCGTCACGGTCATCGAAGTTTTGCCGAAAACCGTCGAGATCTGGCAGAATCCGAAATTTGTTTCGAATACGGACGAACTGCTGTATGTCCCGATGCTTCTTCTGCTCGCCGGATATCTGCTGACGCAGTTTTTTGAACATACCATCGCCCCGCATTTTCATCTCGGTGAAGAAGTACATACCGATCATCTGATTCCGACCAAATCGGCTTACACGGCCGTCGGCGGTCTGCTGATCCACGCCTTTTTCGACGGCGTTTCGATCTCCGCCGCCTCGCAGGTTGACGCAAATCTCGGAATCTTGATGTTCATCGCCATTTTTCTGCATAAATTCCCGGAAGGTTTTACGATCGCTTCGATGATCCTGGCGACGGGAAAAGAATTTAGAGAAGTTCTGATCGCCACTTCCCTTGTCGGTCTGACGACGCTTTTCGGCGTCCTCGGATTTTTTCTGGTCGGAACCAATATCGAATTTGCCGTCGCTTACGCTCTGCCTTTGGCGGGCGGCGTCACGCTCTATGTCGCGGCCAGTGATCTGATTCCCGAAGTCAATCATCACGGCGGTAAAAATCCGCTCGTCTCCTTTTCGGTCTTTGCCGGTGTGGCATTATTTTTTCTGATCCATTTTGCATTGCACGGAATTCTCGAACATTAAAAATTTCTGCTAAAATAAAATTTATACCGATGAAACGAAAAACCGCACATTTTTTATTTTTGCTCTTATGCATCTTGGTTCAAGTTTCGTTTTCGCAAGACTCCGAACCATTTTCGATCAATGAATCCCCTCTGCCCGCCCCGACGAGTCCGGTCATGGATTATGCCGGCGTTTTGGATACTGCAACGCAAAAAAGCCTTGAGGACAAGATCATAAACTTCAAAAACGAAACGAATCCGCCGGTCGAACTGGCGGTCGCCATCGTCAAAACGACCGGCGACCGGCCGATCTTCGATTATTCTCTGGCGGTGGCGAGAGGTTGGGGAATCGGCTCACGCGAGGACGATAATCCGGGAGCCTTGCTTTTGATCGCGATCGAGGACAGAAAATATTTTACGCAGGTCAGCCGGAATCTTGAGGATGAACTGCCCGACGGTCTGGTCGGTTCTCTGCAGAGACAATTTCTCGTCCCCGAATTCAAAAAAGGCAACTACGGCCAAGGCGTCGCGGATACGATTGATGCCTACATCCGGACGATCAAAGCCAAACAAAGCGGCGAACCTCTGCCGGAATCTCCGGCCGCACCGAAATATGAACGGGATATCGTGGACAGAGCGTTCGATGCAATTCCGAACTGGCTATGCCGGACGATCTGCTTACTGGTTTTCATACTCGTAATAATCTCGATCATATCGGGCGGAAAAGGCGGCGGCGGCGGTGGCGGCGGCGGCGGAAGAAGACGCGGCGGACGCCGCAATGACAGCGATGTTGTCGGCGATATTGTCGGCGGAATTCTGACCGGTTTGATCCTCGGCGGTTCAAGCGGCGGCGGGAGTTCTTCGGGCGGTTGGAGTAGCGGCGGCGGTTCAAGCTGGGGCGGCAGTTCGGGCGGCTCGAGTTGGGGCGGTTTCGGCGGCGGCGGAGTTTTCGGCGGCGGCGGTGCCGGCGGCGGATGGTAGAAATTGTTCAGAGTTCAGTGTTCAAAGTTCAAAAATTGTATTTTTAGACTTGAATTTTGAAACTCAACATTGATTTTTTTATCACCTTGGGCTCTGAACATTAAACTTTGAACTTAGTTTATTTATGAAACATCATTTTTCAGCATTTATAGATGACTTAAAAGATACGCACGGAGCGAATCTGGCTTCGGTGGTTTTATACGGTTCGGCGGCGGCGGGTGATTTTATCCCGCACGAGTCGGACTACAATATACTTATCGCACTTTTTGAGATTACGCCGAAAGATCTGCGGAATGCCCACGCCTGTATGCGGGAATGGAATAAAATGGGACATCCCGTGCCGGTCTATTTTACGGTTGATGAGATAAAAAATGCGGGCGATGTTTTTCCGATCGAGTTTCATTTTATGGAACGGGCGAGAAAGGTTCTCTTTGGTTTTGATGTTTTGGAAGACGTGAAAATTTCCGACCGATACCTGCGGCATCAGACCGAGTTCGAACTGCGTTCCAAACTGATCAAACTCCGCCGCGAATATATTCACGCTTCGACCAATGTCGAAAGTCTGATTGATCTGATGGCGGAAAGTCTGGCGAGTTTTTCCGCTCTGTTCAGAGCCGTGCTTCTGCTTTTCGGCGAAGAACCGCCTGTCATTAAAGAAGATATTGTCCGGCAGACGGTTCAAAAACTCGGAATTGACGGATATTCATTTGATAAAATCTTCGATATTCGGGAAAATGAACATATCGAATCACTGACGATAAACGCCGCTAATCAGCTTTTTGCCGATTATATGGATCAGATCGAAAGAGTGATCGCCGCGGTGGATGAAATGGGGGAATGAAGTAAAAAAGTAAAAGGTAATAAGCAAAAGATTGCCGTTTCTTTTTAAAAGGAGAAAGTTATGAAAAAAGCGTTTTTATTATCTCTCGTGCTGTTTGTTGTTTACGGATTATCGGGTTGCAGTTATAACGAATTGACCGAAAAACAGCAGAATGTCAAAGGAAGATGGGCGGATGTCGAAAGCAATCTGCAAAGACGTGCCGATCTGATTCCGAATCTCGTCAAAGCCGCCCAGATGGCCGGCATTCAGGAACAGGAAGTTTTCGGTAAAATTGCCGACGCCCGTTCAAGGCTTTTGAATACGATCAAAGAAGCTCCGGCGGGCGAAGACGGTTTGAAAACACCCGAACAAAAACAGGCGATTCTCGAAGCCATTAACAGTTTCGGCGGAACTCTCGGAAGATTGCTCGTTCTGCAGGAAAATTATCCGGTCTTGCGTTCAAATGAAAATTTTTTAAAACTTCAGGATGAACTTGCCGGTACGGAAAACCGCATAAATGTGGCGAGAGTTGACTACAATAAAGCCGTTACCGATTACAACACGACCCGTAATCAATTT
>JBGTRS010000474.1:3538-3786 GCA_041940665.1 Pyrinomonadaceae bacterium
CCTTAAGGAAGAGCCGTATTTCAAAGCGGAAGAAGGCTCCAGACAAGCTCAGGACATCGGCGACCCGAACGATTTGCGGGATAAAAAGACGGAACCCGCACCGGCACCGGCCGCCAATACTTCCAACGAAAATAAATAACCGCCGGAACCCGTAAAATAAAATAGAGTTTAAGAGCCGTGTCCGCTCAAATTGAACGGACACGGCTTTTTTGATTTTGGTGCCATAAATCTTTCCGGAAAATTTAATT
>JBGTRS010000475.1:0-3781 GCA_041940665.1 Pyrinomonadaceae bacterium
TATCTGCTTTTAGCCGGACTTTCGACACCGCTCGTTCTGTCGGTTCACTCGATCGTATCTTTCGACTTCTCGATCTCGCAACTGCCGGGCTGGCACGCGACGATCTTCCCGCCGTATTTTGTCGCCGGGGCTATTTTCGCGGGGTTTGCGATGGTTCTGATTCTCTGCATCCCGCTTCGCGTCTGGTATAACCTGAAGGATATGATCACCGACACGCACCTCATCTATATGGGTAAGGTGATGCTCGCGACGGGGTTGATCGTCGTTTACGGTTACGCGATGGAAGCGTTTTTCGCTTGGTATTCCGCCGCACCGTTCGAGCGGTATATGATGTATAACCGGATGTTTACGGGGCCTTACTGGTGGTCGTATTGGCTTCTGATCTTGTGTAACGGGGCTTCGATCCAGCTTTTATGGTTCAAGCGGTTCAGGGAAAGTCCCTTCTGGCTCTTCGTCATCTCGGTCGTCGTCAGTATCGGGATGTGGCTCGAGCGGTTCGTCATTATCGTGACGAGTCTGAACCGGGATTTCCTGCCGGGTTCGTGGGGAATGTATGCTCCGACGATCTTTGACTGGACGATGTATATCGGCACGGTCGGATTTTTCTTCGCCCTGATCTTTCTGTTCGTCAGGATGCTACCGGTCATCTCGATCTTCGAGGTTCGCACTTTGCTGCCGCAGGCCCATGTTCACGGTCATCAGCAGGATTTTGATGAAAACGTTCTGGAGATCGAATATACCTATGACCGGACGGAAGATCAGTCCTGGGATCGGACGGATGATATAGCCGAACCTGATACAGAACCTGAACCGGAAGAGAAAACCGAGAAGGAAGAGGAATAGTTTGAAAATGTCTGCCGTTAGGTTTACCCGGCGGATTTTGGATAGAATTGAAATTGCAATCAGCCGCGTTTGTCCGCCGATGATTCGATGGGCAACTCACCCATGCCAAAACGTCTGCCAGCAAACGTGACTGATTGCAAAGTAAAAGATATGAAAGAAAATTTATACGGATTGATGGCAGAGTTTGATACGCCGACCGAAATGGTTGACGCGGCGACCAGCGTCCGGGAAGCCGGTTACACGAAAACCGATGCTTTTTCGCCGTTTCCGATTCACGAGATTGACGAGGCACTCGGTGTCAAAAGAACCATTTTGCCGCAACTTGTTTTTCTCGGCGGGGTGACGGGATTGCTTCTCGGTTTGGGCTTGCAGTATTACACGCACGTCATCGAGTATCCGATCATCGTCGGCGGCCGGCATCATTTCAGTCTGCCGGCGTTCGTTCCGCCCGCCTACGAGATGACCATCTTACTGGCATCGTTTACGGCGGTCTTCGGAATGCTTTTCCTGAACGGTCTGCCGAAGCCGTATCATCCGGTCTTTAATGTGCCGAGATTTAATCTGGCGACGCGGGAAAAATTCTTTTTAGTGATCGAATCGGCCGACCCGAAATTTAATTATGAGGAAACCCGGGCATTTATGGAAAGCCTTAATCCGCAGGAGGTTTTTGACGTTGATGAATAATTTACAGGGAAAAAAGGAAAAAGGAACCAGCACCGGGCGTAAATTTATTTTTGCCTTTTGCCTTTTAACTTTTGCCTTCGCCGGAACGGCGTGCCGTTACGATATGCAGGATCAGCCGAGATACGACGAATACAGTAAAGGCGATTTCTTTTCCGACGGCAAGGCGATGAGAGATCTGCCCGAAGGCACGGTTGCCCGCGGTCAGCTGAGAGACAATAAGGCTCTATACACGGGCAAAAAAGAGAACGCCGACCCGAATGCCCAGGTCGAATCAACCGTTGATCCGGTGACGGGCAACACGCTCGTTTCGAGTTTTCCGAATGATGTCGAAGAATTTCCGATTCCCGTCACGCAGGAATTGCTTGACCGGGGTGAACAGAGATACAAGGTTTTCTGTATTGCCTGCCACGGTCCGGTCGGCAAAGGCGACGGAATGGTCGTCCGCCGGGGTTATCCGGCACCGCCGACCTATCACGATGACCGCCTGCGAAACGCACCCGTCGGACATTTCTTTGATGTCATCACGAACGGTTGGGGCAAGATGAACAATTATGCCGCCCAGGTTCCGGTCGCCGACCGCTGGGCGATCGTCGCCTACATCCGGGCTTTGCAGATCAGCCAGAATCCAGATATGAAGATGGACGGTTCATCGGCGACTGCGGCGGAAGGAACGGCGACGAATAATGCGGGAAATTCAAACACGAATACGAATAATGCACGACCCCAAACAAACACAAATACAAACACGCAACAAGGAGGTGCCAACTAATGACGAATGACACCTTCAAAACTCCGGAATTTATCAGCCGCTGGCAATCGATTGCTCTCGGCGTCGGCGGAATTTTTACGATCATCTGGATTATCGGTCTGTTGATCGGACCGCCGGAAAATGCTTTACGCGGCTGGCTGCTCGGTTTTATTTTCTGGGCGGGCATCGGTTTGGGCGGTCTCGGTATTTTGATGCTTCAATATCTGACCGGCGGTGCGTGGGGCGTGGTTATCCGCCGGATCGCCGAAGCCTGTTCGCGGACGCTTCCGGCTATTTTTATTTTGTTTCTGCCGATCGCATTCGGTGTTTACAATCTTTACGAATTTGCCAATGTCGTCGGACACGATGAAATCATTGACCGGCGGATGGTCGGTTCGGTCAATTATCTGACTCCCTGGTTTTGGATTTTGCGGTCGGTGATTTATTTCGCACTGTTCGGCGTTATGGTTTATTTGCTGAACAATTGGTCGGCCAAACAGGATCAGGCGGAATCTTATGAAGAATCGGCGATGTATCTCGGCAAGGCAACGGCTTTTTCCGGCCCGACGATGGTTTTCTACGTCATCATCGTGACGTTGGCGGTCGTTGACTGGATGATGACGCTCGAGCCGCATTGGTTTTCGACAATCTGGGGATTATTATTCGTCGTCGGCTGGGCTTTGAGCTGTTTCTGTTTTGCCGTCGCTCTGATGGCGTATATGTCCGACAAACCGCCGATGGACAGGGTTTTGGGTAAACGCCATTTTCACGACATCGGCAAATTGATGCTCGCTCTCGTGATGGTCTGGGCCTATTTTAATTTCTCGCAGTATCTGATTATCTGGTCGGGAAATTTGACGGAAGAAACCCCGTATTTCATCGTTCGTTCGAAAGGCGGTTGGGGAGCGATGGGATTGTTTTTGATTCTTTTTCATTTTGCCTTCCCGTTCCTGATCTTGCTTATGCAGGACTTTAAACGCAAAGCAAAATGGCTGGCATCTTTGGCGATCTTTATCCTGTTTATGCGGGTGGTGGATTATTTTTACATCATCGGACCGAGTCCGCGGATCGGCGAATTGAAACAGCATCTTTTGGAAATGCCGTTCCGCATTACACCGTGGGATTTTGTCGGCCCCGTCGCCGTTGGCGGTCTCTGGCTGGCGTATTTTTTCTGGGAATTGAAAAAAAGTTGGGTATAAATGCGATGTAAAAATTCCAATCTTTCGAATTATGACGTTTACAGCCCGTTCCGGACACTCTAACCTCTCCAAATCGGCTTTCTGAGGCATCGGTACAAAATAAAACAACAGTTGGTACCATTAAAAAATCATTGATATATTTATATTCATATGTTCATAAATGTAAGTGTATATAATTGTGATGGTGATGATGGTGTCTAGCGGTAACTACACCAAGTAATAACAATACAGTACTGTACTTCATTTTGTTAAATATTATAATATTAACGAAATTGAAAAATTAACAATTTCATCATTTAGGGGTTTT
>JBGTRS010000476.1:0-3781 GCA_041940665.1 Pyrinomonadaceae bacterium
CATTAGAAGAGTATGCAGACAAACCATCGCGGTTGCAACTATGAATTCGATAATTAAAGTTCCGGTAAGCATCGTCCAGAGTTCTTCTTCGCTCATTCTCGTCCCCTGCATCGTCGCGTAAAGAAGCGGAGCATAGACCGAAGCGAAAACGAGAAGCATCGGAACAAAAATCAAAAGCATGACGGGCAGACTTGGTAGAAAGTATTTTTTTACACTCTTAAAGACCGTTTCGAGTTCCGCTTTTTCGCCGTCAATCGCATTAAAAAAACATTTGAAAATACCGCAGACGAAGGCACCGAGCAAAATATAAAGCGTGATACTGCCGAGAATCATTCCGATGACGGTGATGACGAACAAAACCCAGAACTGAGGTTTGATCGCATCCCAGCCTTCCTTGTAGCAATCTAAAGGACGGATGACATCGGTTCTGAATTCTTGATCTTGCATAATGGTCTTTGATCTTCGGTCTTCGGTCTTCGGTTTTCGGTTTGAAAATTCAAAGTCCAAAGACCAAAAACCAAAGTCCAAAATTATTACAAATAGATTTGCTCGATGTAATCCTTGAGCATTCGATCACTGCTGAATTGCGGCGTCAGCGTAGCGATGGCGTTTTTCATACGCTTGATCCATTCCGTCGGCAAACCGTTTTCGTTCCTTTCGTAATAGTCCGGAATTATCTCGTTTTCCAAAATATAATATAGCGATTCAGCATCTTTGGAGTCATTTACGGCGTCATCGTTCTCGTCTTCGGTCGTGCTTAAAGCCCCGATGGAGAAACCGTTAATACCGTTAAAACCCTCGATCCACCAGCCGTCCATCACCGAAAAATTCAAACCGCCGTTCATCGCCGCCTTTTGTCCGCTCGTCCCGGACGCTTCGAGCGGGCGACGCGGAACATTCATCCAGACATCAACGCCCTGGACGAGATAACGGGCGATTTCCTGATCGTAATCTTCGACAAAGACGGCACGGTTCTGCCAGTTTGAATCGTGATTGATGCCGACTAAGTTTTTCAAAATTATCTTCGCCTTCAGATCCTGCGGATGGGCTTTACCGGCAAAGACGAACTGGACGGGACGCTCCGCATCGTCAACCATTTTGAGCAGGCGTTCAAGATCGCTCATCAACAGATTCCAACGCTTATAAGCCGCCACACGCCTCGCAAAACCGATGGTCAGAACATCTTTGTCAAAAAGATTCCGGGTCGTGATATGTTCGTGGATCGTGTCCTTTTTGCCGATATTTTTGGCCAGCGTTTTTTCGCGGATGAACGAGATAAGAAGTTGTTTGAGTAACTGATGAGCCTGCCAAATTTCAGCGTCGGGAATAGTTTCGACCGCCGTTTGCCAAATTTGTGCATCCCGCAGAAGTTCCGGCCAATCCGAGCCGATGCGGTATTCAAACAAAGATTTCAAGGTCGGTGCCACCCAGGTCGGAGCGTGAACGCCGTTGGTAATATGCGTGATCGGAACTTCTTTCGCAGACGTTTTTTCGGGAAACATCTTCAGCCAGAGATTGCGGGAGACTTCACCGTGTTTTTCGCTGACCCCGTTGGCCGAACGCGACATACGGATCGCCAGCGGCGTCATTCCGAACCATTCGCTTTCGTCGTCCGGATTTGTTCTGCCTAAGGCCAAAAACTCATTCTTTTCGAGTTTGAGCGAATGGATAAAATTCTCGTCAAAACAATCGGCGATCAGATCGGGATCGAACGTATCGTTGCCGGCGGCGACGGGCGTGTGCGTTGTAAAAACGCAATTTTTACGGACATCGGCGGCGGCGGCGTCAAAGGTCAGTTTATCGTCCTTTTCTAAAATCTCTCTGGTCAATTCAAGCGAAAGAAATGCCGAATGACCTTCGTTCAGATGATAGACGGTCGGTTCGATTCTCAATTTCCGCAAAAGACGAACTCCGCCGATGCCCAGAATTTTCTCCTGAACGATGCGGGTTTCCGAGTCGCCGCCGTAGAGGTGGCCCGTGATATAGCGGTCAATTTCATCGTTCTGGGGGACGTTCGTATCGAGAAGATAAAGCCGGATTCTGCCGACTTTGACGAGCCAGGCTTGGGCAAAAACTTCGCGTCCACGCATATGAATCATTACAGTAATCCGCGAACCCGATTCATCGAACACGGGTTCGAGTGCCAATTCCGCATCGAACGAGTCGTTATAAGTTTCATTCTGCAGTCCGTCGTGTCCGATCTTCTGGCGAAAATAGCCGTAGCGATACATCAACCCGACGGCGATCAAGGGGACATTCATATCACTCGCCGATTTCAGATGATCGCCTGCCAAAATTCCCAAACCGCCCGAATAGATCGGCAGAGAATTGTGAATTCCGTACTCGGCACAGAAATAGGCGACCGGATTTTGCGGGGTAATCTTTCCGAAACTGTTTGGAGATTTGCTTAAGTATTCGTGAAATTCACTTTGAAACTGCGAAAGCCGAACCAAATAATTCTCATCATTGGCTTTTTGCCAAAGCCGCAGTTCGGAAATTTCCGAAAGAAGCTGACGCGGGTTCTGTTCGCATTTTTCCCACAGTGCCGAATCCAGATCACGAAAAATTTCCGTTCCGTTTTTGCTCCAGGACCAGTAAAAATTTCCGGAAATTTCATCCAAAATTCGAAGGTTTTCCGGCAAAACCCGATTGATATTAATTTCCGTAAAAAAACTTTGTTGGGACTGTAAACTAACTGCTTGACTCATATCATTTAAAGTTTGACTCGATGACTCGTCCATAATAATTTTTTGAATTTTTTATTTGAATACAATGATTGTGGCAAAAGGCAATATAAAACATTGAGAAAAAACTATCAAATTCCTCGATTTGATATTTTTTCAATCTCGTTTGATAAAAAGGTCTAAAATCCGTGATGTTTCAGAAACATTTCGGCATCTGCTTTAGAGAAAAAAACGAGATTAACCTGTTTTATTTGTGTATTTTGGTCGAGAAATTCCTTGATTGCCGAGGAAGAGATTGCCGCCGCCGTGTGTTTCGGAAAATAAAATGCACCGGTTGAAATTGAGGGAAAAGAAATTGTTCCCAAACCGTTTTCGGCGGCAGTCTTTAATGAATTTTTATAAGAATTTGCGAGCAGTTCGGCTTCTTTGCCGTTTTCCATTCCGTAGATCGGTCCGACCGTGTGAATAACATATCGGGCGGGAAGATTACCACCGGTCGTGATGACCGCTTCGCCCGTGGGCAGTCCGTCTGGAAATTCGGTTTCCCGCAATTTTTTGCATTCTTCGAGGATCGCCTTTCCGCCTTTGGCATGAATCGCCCCGTCAACGCCGCCGCCGCCGAGAAGCGTTTTATTGGCGGCATTGACGACCGCATCGCATCTTTCCTCAGTAATGTCGCCGACTTTGACTATTACGCGACCGTCTAAAAATTCTTCGATCATAATTATTGTTTTCTCACCTTATTTAAGTTCGTCAATAGTCGGTATTTCGCTGACCTTCATAAATCTGTGATGAAGTGCCACGAGGAAACCGAAGATCAGACCGAGCAGAACCATAGATAACAGAAATTTTAATTGAAAACCCTTGATATTGGCGAGTCCGATTAGATTTACCGGAACGAACAAACACGCACCGCCGAACGCAAACAATGATGGTAACCAGACAAATTCATATTTTCCGAACTTTGAATTTTTCAGATGCTTTCCGAACAAAATACTTTTCCAACGGTCATAATGCCAACAGACCAGATACAGGGAAGCCAGAAACATCAAAATTGTAACCAACCAGGTTCCGGCAAAACCGACGGCGTTGGTCAG
>JBGTRS010000477.1:0-3773 GCA_041940665.1 Pyrinomonadaceae bacterium
ATATCGATCGAAATTCTTTCCGGGGCATCGAGTTTGTCTTCCAAATCTTCTTTTTGCGAAGCGGAAACGCGGTTGTTGCGGGCGGCATTTTCGACGATGCCGCTGACATTTTCGCTTCTCGAAACATCCAGTTGATATGTTCCGTTCAGATCGGACGTATTATATCTCTGAGCATTTGCCGCTTCGATAAAGAAAATGCCGAAAGCCAATCCGAACACTAAAAATCTCAATAATCCTTTTTTCAACTCTGCTCTATTCATTTTTTCTCCTTGTGTTTTGAAAAATCTAACCTGATGTTTCAATTTTCGGGGTTTACAGCCGCAAATGTTAAGAAGCATTTTTTGTGCCAAAAGTTTGATAAATTTATCCGAACTTATACGCCGAAACCATCTTATGCTAAAATTCTGCTCGATTTAACAAGATTTTTTACAAAAAACCCGAAGGAGATCTTATGACCGACAGCCCTTATAAAGCGACGATCCACTACGCCGGAGACGAATATTTTATCGGAACGACACCGAGCGGACACTCACAAACGATTGACAGCAAAGGAGATAGAAAGACCGCCGCATCGCCCCTCGAACTGCTTTTAATTTCCGTCGCGGCCTGCACGGCGGTTGATGTCGTTTCGATTTTGCAAAAAAAACGGCAGGCCGTCACGGATTATAAAGTCGAGATCGTCGGCACCCGCCGCGATGAATATCCGCGTGGGTTTACGGGCTTTCACATTCACCATATCGTTAAAGGGCGTAGCATTTCGGAAAAAGCCGTCGCCGCCGCCATCGAACTTTCCGACACGAAATACTGCTCGGTCGCCTACACGGTTCGCCCGACGGCAAAGATCACGACGGGTTTTGAGATCATCGAAGTCGAATAAGATTTACAACCGAATCAACAAAAAAAAGGACAAGATAAAAAAATCTTGTCCTTTTCGTCTTGGATTTGTGGGAGAAACTCTACGATCCTTAATAAGCCCGGATCGAGGCGATCGAATGATCAAAACCGTGTCCCCACTGAGCAACGTAGAATGAACCGTCCTCTTGTCTGACCCAAAAAGAACTCGGACTCGTTGAGGTCGTTCCGGTTTTGCGGAAAACGGCCAGATCGGTTTTGCCGTCGGCATTATAATCGCCCTGAGCCGGAAAATCGGTTGAGTAAACTCCGCAATCAATTGATTCGGTAATCCCGTCGCTGCTTCTGATGATCGTCCAGTTCATATTGTTGACGACGCTTTTAATGGTCGCCACATCGGTTTTACCGTCACCGTCGTAATCGCCCGGCACGATAAACGCGAAAGGAAACGGCAAGGCCGTCACGCTGTAGCTTCCGTCACTGCTTCGCAGAGTATAGAGGTCGGCTTCGCCGGTTGACTGATTGACGCGGGCAACCGAGAAATCCTGTTTGCCGTCGCCGTCATAATCGCCCAAGACCGGACGGTCGCCGCGAATCCCCCATTCGGCCGTAATAATTTCGCCGTCGGAGCTTTTCTTCACCCAGAAGGTGCTTTGAGCCCCGGTCGTCGCTCCCTGCCGCCAGACGGCCAGATCGGCTTTGCCGTCGCCGTCGTAATCGCCCATAATCGAAGCGTTATCGAGTCTTGTTCCGAATTGTTCGGTGCTCACCGTATTGTCGGAGCTATTGATAATGTAGAAAAATGTTTCAGGCATAGATGCCGAACCGGACGGACGGAAGACGGCGACATCGGTTTTACCGTCGCCGTCATAATCTTCCGGCAGAACGATATCGAATAAAAACACGCCGTTAAAGGCCCGGTTCGTGCCGGCCCGGTAACCCAATTGGGCATAGTCGTGATCCGCTCCGCTGCCGTTGTTTTTCAATATAAACCATTCGGAAGTTGAGTTCGGGGCGGGACCCCAACGGGTGATACCGAAATCCGTCGTGCCGTCGCCGTCGTAATCCATAAATTTTGAAGCATTGTTTGCGGAAGCGATCGTCCCGTTCACCTTAAAGGCTATATCCTGCGGAACATCCGGTGCGGAGGTCGGTCGTCCGCCGTCAATCACGTCAGACCAGGTGCCGGTAGAATGTAAGAATTGACGGGCATCCCAACCGTTTTGCGTTCTGGCTCCCGGCACGATGACCTGTCTGTAAAACTGGGCTCCGTTTGAAAATGTATTCGTCGCAAAATCAATCCAGTAAGTTCCCGGTCCGAGCGTTATGGTCGGAGCAATGCTGAGTTTATTTTCATACAGACATCGGTTAAAGTCGGGATTGATTCCCGGTGCCGGCACAGCCGTATTGGAAATTACGCAAACGCCGTTTCTCGTCGAAGAAAGCAGACGGTCGGTTGTCAGATCGCCGAAAATCACGTTCGCCCCCGCATCACCCGGTTGGCCGTCCCAGATCTGCAGAACACCGCCGGCAAACGGTGATTGATCGGCCAGCCAGTTTTGAACGAAGCCGTAAATCGTCACGCTCGAAATCTTCCAGGTTTGTCCTGCCGGAACGGTGAAATTATCGGCCAGCCGGACGGCGGAAAAGGTCGCCCCATAACCTAAAACCGAAGTTGATTCGGTCGTATTGCCCGTATCGTGCTGATTTTCGCTCCAGGTAATTCCCTCCGGTGCCGTCACGCCGCTTTCGGTGACATTTCCCGTTTCGGTATTTCCATTGTTAAATAGAACCTGCACATTTTCCGGCTCAACCCCGACAATCCGTTCGGCATATTGTCCGAACACATTCTGTATTCCCGTCAAAATTACGATCAATGCAAATAGCTTGAAACCCCTGTAATTCATTTTTACTGTCTCTCCTCAAATGTAAAATGTTTTGCTCTTACTTACTTCAGCGAGAATTTTGACGAAAAGGGGACAAAAAATTTTTAAGAGTCCGGCAAATCGTTTATAATCTATTGAAAATAAAAGGAAAGTTCGAAAAAACGCTTTGGACGAAGAACAGCAGAAAAGTATTACCCAAAAATTGCGGGACTGGAATCGCGGAAACCGTTCGGCGGCGGAAGAATTGATGCCACTCGTCTATGACGAACTCTATCGCGTGGCGGCCAATTACCTGCGGAAAGAACGCTCCGATCACACCTTACAGCCGACCGCCCTCGTCAATGAAGCGTATTTGAAACTGGTGGATATTTCGAGTGTCGAATGGCAGGACCGGGCTCATTTTTTTGCTGTCTCGTCAAACGTCATGCGGCGGATTCTGGTCGATCACGCCCGGGCTCAAAAAACCGATAAACGCGGCGGTGATGCTCAAAAGGTCGAATTTGACGAAGCGATAAGTTTTTCAAAGGAAAAGGAAGTTGACCTGCTGGCCTTAAACGATGCTCTCGAAAAACTGGCGGAAATTGACGAACGGCAAAGCCGCATCGTCGAACTGCGGTTCTTCGGCGGTCTTTCGGTCGAGGAAACGGCGGAAGTTTTGGATGTTTCCGCCCGAACGGTCAAACGCGAATGGGCGATGGCCAAGGCCTGGCTCTATCAACAGATGAAAACCTGAAATGTCGGCGGAAAACTGGGAAAAAGTAAAGGAAATTTTTCAGGACGCTCTCGACGTTCCGACTCGTGAGCGGCTCGAATTCGTCCGCTCGAAAACTTCCGGCAATGAGGAACTATTCAGCAAAGTCGCCAATCTACTCGAAGCCTATGAAGAAGCCGATGATTTTATCGAAAAGCCGACCGTCGCTGTTTCACATTTTGTCACCGATACGCCGAAAACATCTTTGATCGGACAAAAGATCGGAGTTTATGAGATCGAACGCCAGATCGGCCGCGGCGGGATGGGGGCGGTTTATCTGGCCA
>JBGTRS010000478.1:0-3770 GCA_041940665.1 Pyrinomonadaceae bacterium
GCCGGTGTCGTAATCGAGCCGGTTAATTGCCGTCGGGGAAGATAGGGCGAGACTTATGATCGGTGCATTTACGCCGATCGGTGCGATAAATGCCGCCGCTCCGGTCATCGCGTCAATTTCATATAACTCCGATCTTCCTTGCGGCGAGCCGCCGACTATCAGGTTAAGTGCCGCTAAGATCCGATTGCTTCCGCGGATAATATCCATTCCGGCGTCTTCACTCGTATTCCAGGTCAAAGAACCGACTGTTAAAAGAGTTCCGGCATTGGCGGGATTTTGTTGAGCGAGAATATCGAGGTCGGAATCAATATCGAACAGTCTGGTTGAAGTTGCCGAACCGAAACTGTTTTCATAACCGGCGGCAACAATTCGCGGATTAGCACCCGCATTTGCATCGCCGCCAGCGTAGGCAAGCGTACCGTCATTGATAGTGGTACCAGTTGTCGGGTGCGTCCGGCGGTTATTATCCAGATCGGTAACTGTTCTGATTCGGTCAACGGTCGGATTAAAGTCAAATCCGAAGTCATTTCCGCCGACCATCTGGTCGTAGGCGGCGATAAACGCTGCCGCTCCGGTCACAGGATTTATTCGATAAAGACTGCTGCTTACTCCCAGAGCGGTTGTGCCGAAACCGTAGAGTTCACCGGTGACGGGACGAAGATCAATGCCTTGCAGAGTTTCACCCAGCTGCAATCCGGTTATTGTTGCCACATTTGTCGGCACATTCGGATTTTCCGTGCTGAACGTCACGATGCGGCCGTCATTTGTTAAACCGTAAGCGGTCAAACCTTCCGAAGCCCCGATCTCCAGCGTAATATCCGTAATGTCGTTGTTTCCGATCGCTCCTAAATTGGTGGCCGCACCGGTTGTCAGATTGATCGTGTAAAGCCGAATAATTCCGCCGGCCGCCCAGGCCGCGTAAGCGACATTGCTCGCCGCTGTATGATCAATGCTGAAAACGACGGGAACATCAAACCCGAGCGGCCCGACCGTTTGAAGCATTCCGCTGTTGGCGGGATTTTGTGTAACGAGAATATCCAGATTCGAATCTACATCATAGAGGGCGGTCGAGGTCGTATTGACAAAACTGCCGATATAAGCAGCACCGACGATGTTCGGATTTGCACCTTGGTTTGGATCACCTGTCGAGTAGGCAAGTGTTCCGTCAACAACATTTGTTCCGTCGTTCGGATTTGCCCGCAAATTCTGCTCGGTATCGGAAACGATCCTGATGCGGTCGGCGACCGGATTAAAATCGAAACCGAAATTCGTGCCGTTTAATGGCGTCGTTAAAGTTCCGACAAGACTTGCCGCCGCCGTTCGTTTGTTAATAACGTACAGTTTGCTGTTGCTTCCGAGTGCATAAAGTTGTCCGGTGGCCGGACGAAAATCAATTCCTTTGATACTCTCACCGGCGTCCAATCCGGTAATCGTTCCGACCGTCGTCACCGTTCCTAAATTGCCTGCCCCAAAACGCACGAGTTGATTTGAAGACGTGACGCCGTAAACCGTTACAGCTTTCGCTTCCAACACTCCTGCGAAAAAAAATAAACCTAAAAGAAAAGGCACAGTTAAAAAACTCTGCCGTCTGATCTTCCGCATCATAACTTGAAATCCTCCTTAAAGTTTCCGTGAAATAAACTGAAAAACACTCTTGCTTTTCATAAATACTTATTTGGACAGGGGGCTAACTGCGGAGTTTATCTTTATAAATATTCTAATGTTCAAAGTAAGAAATGCGTTACTTGTGGTCTGTATTCGCGGAGGTTTGCAGATTGGATTCAGATGCGGAAAGTTTTTTTTGTATTTAAAATTTAATCGGTCGCTTCGATCTCTTCTTCGAGAAGCTGACGCTCGTAGAGATCGGCGTATTCGCCGTTTAGTGCGAGCAATTCTTCGTGCGTGCCGCGTTCGATGATCCGGCCGTCGTGCATAACGCAGATGAGATCGGCATCTTTGATCGTCGAGATGCGGTGCGAAACGATGAGCGTCGTTCTACCCGACCGGACATCCCGCAGACCGTGCAGAATTTTTTCTTCCGTGAGGGTATCGACCGCCGAAAGCGAATCGTCCAAAATGAGAATCCGCGGATCACGCATAACGGCCCGGGCGATCGCCGTGCGTTGTTTCTGTCCGCCCGAAAGCGTGATGCCGCGTTCGCCGACAAGCTGTTGATAACCGTTCGGAAAACCGCGGATATCTTCGGTCATTCCGGCGATTGCGGCAGCTTTTTCAACCGAGAGTCGGGAGTCAAGAGTCGAGAGTCGAGAGTTTTCTCCATTATTCGCAATTTCCCTCGTCCCTCGTCCCTCGTCCCTTTCCACTCCAAAAAGGATATTCTTTTCCAGAGTATTGCTGAAAAGAAAGGTTTCCTGCTGAACAAAACCGATGGATCTCCGGAGTTGCTTCAGAGGGAATTTTTCAACCGGGATTCCGTCAATAAAAACCGTGTTTGCGGGAGCGTTCATCAGACGCGGAATGAGACTCACGAGCGTGGATTTTCCGCTGCCCGTTTTGCCGACGAAAGCGACCGTTTTTCCGGCTTCGATCTTTAAGTTGATGTTTTGCAGAACGGGTGTTCCGTCGTATTCAAAATCGAGGTTGCGGAATTCGACATTGCCCTTTATTTTCGGCTGTTTTCTCGCTTCCGGCAGGTCCTTGACGGCCGGTTCGGTTTCCAGAACGGCGTTGAATCTCTTCAGACTCGCCGTGCCGCGTTGATAAAGATTGACGACGTAACCGAGAGCGATGAGATACCAGATCATTCGTTGGAGATAGAGTATAAACGCCGTAAATTCGCCCGCCGTGATCTCGCCGCGAACCGCCATCGGAACGCCGACGGCGACGATGATGACGAAACTCAAACCGATAAAAAAGAACAGCAAAGGCCGCATCGCCGCGGCGAATTTGACGAGCGAGATGTTTTTCCGGGCGTATTCGATATTTAATTTTTCAAACTCTTCGACTTCCGCGTCTTCCTGAGCGTAAGCCCGGATGACTCTCGCTCCGGTTAAGTTTTCCTGAGCCCTCGCCGTAATGCCGGAAAAAAATTCCTGAATTTTTTCAAACCGGACGTGGATCTGTTGACCCAGGAATTTTACGGTCAGGGAAACGAACGGCAGAGGGATCAGCAGAAAAAGCGTGAGTTTGACCGAAATTCCGAACATAATCGGCAGAACGACCATCAGAGCAAAGACCGCCTGGAACGAATAGAGGATCATCGGCCCGACGATCTGCCGGATCGCCGCCAGATCATTCGTCGCCCGGGCCATCAGATCGCCGACTCTGGTTTCTTGAAAATATTCGAGCGGCTGGTCAACCAGTGCGTCGTAAAAATCGCGTCGCATATCATATTCGATATGTCTTGAAGCATTTATCAGAAGCCTTCTCTGCCAAAACAGAAAAATTCCGCCCAAAAGGCTGACACCCAAGATCACGAGCGGAAAGTACAGAACCTTATTCCAGGTGATAGCGGAGCTTAACTCATCGATCGCCATCCCGATCAGATACGGCACGAGCAGATTAAACATCATTCCGAAAAGTATGAACAGAATTCCAAAAATGATGCTCAATTTATAAGGCTTGAAATACCTGGCAAATTTTTTTAGTTCTTCCATCTACTGCCTAAATCTTCGTATAAGTCGAAAGTGCCGTGGAAATGGTCGGTCACGCCGAGCCGGGCGAGCACCTGGTCGGCATGGGCGACGGTGCCGTTGGTGAAGATGTATTTGGGCGCGTCGAGAGCCGCCAAAACGCCGGCGAGGCCGGTG
>JBGTRS010000479.1:0-3758 GCA_041940665.1 Pyrinomonadaceae bacterium
GATCGAACGAATCCAAAATTTTCCGAAACCATTGATCCTCATTTTGAAAGTCGAGGCAAAAGGCTTTTTGTTTGAAATTCTGCTTGCGTCGCATATCTGTCTGACTTCAAGTTCGGCACGCTTTGAATTTTCAAATTTAGAGAAAGTTAAAAAGCAAATCGGTTCAAAAAATGCCGGAAAGCTAAAATTTATTAAAGATGAGTTTGATGCCGGAACCGCTTTGGAACTGGGTTTAATAAACAAAATTTCGGCCGCAGAAGATCTCGAAAGCGAAGCGTTTGAACTTGCCCGGGAAATTTCAAGACTTGCCCCGCTTGCCGTCCGGTCTTGTTTAGAGGCTGTTAATAAAGGCTTAGAGATGAATCTGGAAAAAGGTTTGGAACTTGAAACGGAACTTTTTAGCCGCATTTTTGCGACGGAAGATTTCAAAGAAGGAACGAACGCATTTTTTGAAAAACGCGAGGCGGTCTTCCGCGGACGATAAAAAAAATATTTTTTTTCGGCTGTAAATTTTTTGTTAAATCTAAGTCGTGTGTTTTCAAAAGCTTCTTTAAATTTAACATTGTTGGGCGAAATGAGTTGGCAAGATTTAACTTGAAATCATCCGATTCGGTGTTATACTTCTTTACAAGATTCAATTAAGAATTTAACAAATCCTCCAAAAAAAAGAATAAGGTTTAATCAGGCAAATTAATTTATTTTTTATTAGCGAATGTCACAAGAAAAAGCGACAATTCATCCGCTCTTTGCTGTGCCAAAAGAGCCGGAAGAACGTTACGAAGAGGAAGATTTCGAGAGTCGGGATTTTGATGAGGAACTCGATGAAGATGTCTGTCCGCTTTGTTACGGCTCGGGAATGGAATTTCTTAAAGAAGGAGTTCGCCCGTGCAAATGCCGCCAGGTCGATTCGCATACCAAACTGCTCAAAGCCGCCCGCATTCCGAAGCGTTACGAAAACTGCAGTCTGAACAATTTTGAGCCGAAAAATAAATCGCAACGGGAAGCCCACTGGCTCTCCTATAAATTGACGAGCGAATACACGCCGAACTTCGACGGCCGCGGTTTTCTTTTTACGGGACCGGTCGGCATCGGCAAAACTCATCTGGCGGTTTCGATTTTGAAAAGTCTGACCGAACGCGGATTCGATTGTCTTTTTTATGAGTTCGGCGGGCTTTTGAAAGAGATTCAAAATTCCTACAATCCCGTTTCGCAAACTTCCGAGTGGAAAGTTCTCGAACCGGTTTTTAACGCCGAGATCCTCGTTCTGGACGAGATCGGGGCGTCCAAACCGACCGATTGGGTTCGCGATACGATGGCCCATATCATCAACACCCGCTACAACGATAAAAAACTGACCATTTTTACGACCAATTATCTCGACACGACGACCAGTGAACGCGAAGAAACGCTCGAAGACCGCATCGGCATCCGTCTGCGTTCCAGACTTTTCGAGATGAGCAAAACGGTTAAAATGAACGGTGAAGATTATCGCCGCACGATCGATAAATAAGAATTTTTTAGAGTTAGAGAATTTTGAAACGGCGGCATTTTGGTCGCCGTTTTTTTTTGAGTTTAAATCATTGCGTTTTTAATCCGGCATCGGCATTTCGGGCAAAGTTTTTCTGCAAAGCCGAATAGATCCGGTAGCCGAGCAGGACGGCTAAAACCAACGCAAAAATGATCGGATAGAAATAATCGGATTTCTGAATCCAGAAAAAATGAACCAAACCCAAAACGGCGGCAACATAAGTTAAGCGGTGAAGTCTCGCCCAGTTTTTTCCGCCGAGTCGCCTGATCATTCCGTTGGTGGAAGTAACCGCGAGAGGAATCATTAATGTTAAGGCGAGCATACCGACGAAAATAAACGGTCTCTGCCAGACGTCGCCGGCGATCGCCTTCAGATCAAGACTTTTATCAAAAATGCTGTAGGTTACGAGATGCAGAAGACCGTAAAAGAAGGCGTAAAGCCCGAGCATCCGGCGGAATTTTATCATCTGATTCCAACCGAAAATTTTGCGGAGCGGCGTGACGGCCAGCGTAATGAACAGAAAAACGAGCGTTAAAACTCCGGTCGTCCGCAGAAAAAATTCGACCGGATTCGCTCCGAGTTGGTTGTAGAACCAATCCCAAAGCAAAAACGCCAGCGGGACGAGGCTGTTGATAAAGATTAAAAATTTGTTGAATTTTGTATCGTTCATTTTTCAAGAACTGAAAGGTGATAACTGATAGGTGATAACTAAAGCTTAAAAAGCTACTTATCAGTTATCACTTATCATCTATCAGTTTTAATAATTCTTCCTCAAATCCATTCCCTCGTAAAGTTTTCCGACCTCTTCGGCGTAACCGTTAAACAATAGGGTTTTACGCCTCCCGAGTTCGCCGATGCGTCGCTCGGTGGCTTGCGACCAACGCGGGTGGTCAACCTCAGGGTTGACATTGGAATAAAAGCCGTACTCATTCGGAGCGGATTTGTTCCAGGTGGTCGGCGGCTCGGAATCGGTCAAGGTAATGCGGACGATCGATTTGATGCTCTTAAAACCGTATTTCCAGGGCACGACAAGCCGGATCGGAGCACCGTTCTGGTTCGGCATCAATTTGCCGTAAAGCCCCGTGGCGAGGATCGTCAGTTCGTGCAGGGCCTCATCGAGCCGTAAACCTTCGACATACGGAAAGGGAATTCCGGCAAAAAGGCTCGACTGCATTCCGTTTGAGCCTTTTGGCAGATTGACGGCTTTGCCCTGCGGGTTCGAGCCTTCATAAAAGGTTTGAAACGCGACATATTTTGCTTTGCCAAGCGGTTCGACCTTTTCGAGTAGTTTTTTCAGAGGGAAACCGACCCACGGAATGACCATTGACCAGCCTTCGACGCATCGGAAGCGATAAATCCTTTCTTCCTGTTCGATCTTCAGAAGTTCTTCGAGACCGAAAACTTTCGGTTTTTTCACAAGCCCTTCAACCGAAACCGTCCAGGGTTTTGTGACAAAGTTTTCGGCTTCGCTTGCGACGGCGGTTTTGCTCGTCGAAAACTCATAGAAATTGTTGTAGTTCGTGATGTCCTTCAAAGAGGTCGGATCATCGGGCAAGTTTTCATCAGTATTTTTCACGACATTTTCGATATTGGCCGTCGCCACTTCTTTCGGCGGCGGCGGATTTAAGAAACGGTAACCGAGTCCGGTCGCCGCAGTCGTTCCCGCCAGCAAGCCGGCCCGGATAAAGTTCCGCCGGTTGAGATAAGTTTTCTCGTCCGTAATTTCGCTTGATCTGATGTCGTTTTTACTGCTCATAAATGCATCTATTGTAACAAACTCCGTATTTTTATTCGGTGAAATGACCTGTACCGGATTCAATTATTACTATTCGCTCATAAAGTGGCTTTATTCCAACAAAAAAATATCGGTCTGCGGAATAAATATTTTGATTTCTGAAATTATATTCTTGTATCACGGCAAATTTTTCAGCCGATGCATTTTTTTTACAGTTCAAATCCTCCTTGAATCGAGTATTTATTGGAATCTGAAACTCTTTTCAAGCTAAAACAGCACGATTTCTATTTATTGGATTTCGTGCTTTTTTTATTTTCCGGACATCGCCTGAAAATATTTTCGATTTAGACCGATAAAACTTTCTTTTTTTTCAGTTTTGGTCAATAATTGTGAAGACTATGTTGGAGCAGGGCGAAGTATTAAGAGAACGATATAAGGTCATCCGCCGTTTGGGACAGGGCGGAATGGGGGCGGTCTATGAAGCTCACGACAATG
>JBGTRS010000480.1:0-3751 GCA_041940665.1 Pyrinomonadaceae bacterium
TGAAACATTCGCCCGAATATGTCAGCGAAGCATTTTGCCGCTCGCGTCTTGGGGGAAATCGAGGTTTTGTTTTTGGAAATTTAAGTGCCGGAACGAAATCAGATGAAATAATCAAACGGAATTGGAAATTTAACAAAAAAATGTAACGCCATCGTCTCGGTGGCAGTCGTGGCGTGCGTCCCGCCGCCACATCAGGTTTAAGGATTGGGGACTTCTTGACATTATTATTAGTTGGAATCTGTCCGCGAGACGCGAACAGGACAGCCAGCGGGACACTGGCGTTACGGCATTAAACAGCTTGAAAATGCGGCGAGAGTTTTCTCAAGTTTTCGACCGCTTTCGGTAGAACATCCAAAACATATTCGACATCTTCCGCGGAATTTTCCTTGCCGAACGAAAACCGCACGGCACCGCGGGCGAGGTCTTCTCTCTGACCGAGGGCGAGAATTATCGGCGACGGCTCGAGCGAACCGCTCGAACAAGCCGAGCCGGTCGAAACGGCGACGCCCTGCATATCGAGGTTTATCAGAAGTCCTTCGCCTTCGATAAATTTAAAGGTAACGTTCGAGATATTCGGCAAACGGTTTTCTCTATTTCCGTTAAAAATTATTTCGGGGATTTTTTCTTCAACGCCCTTTTCAAAAGCATCACGCAATTTTTTCAAATGTTCGTAATTTGCCTCTAAGTTTTCTTTGGCCAGTTCGCACGCTTTGCCGAAGGCGACGATGGTCGGGACGTTTTCCGTGCCGCCGCGGCGTTCGCGTTCCTGATGGCCGCCCAAATTCTGTGATTTTAAACGCACGCCGCGGCGGACGAACAAGGCTCCGACACCTTTCGGGGCATAAATTTTATGAGCGGACATCGAAAGCAGATCGCAACCGATTTCTTCCGTATCAACCGGAATTTTTCCGGCGGCCTGGACGGCATCGGTGTGAAACCATAATTTGTTGCCGTTTTCTCTCTCTCGTTTAATCAATTCGCCGATCTCTTTAACAGGCTGGATTGTGCCGATCTCGTTGTTGGCAGTCATAATCGAAATCAAGATCGTATCTTTGCGGATCGCGTCCTCGACATCTTCAGGTCGGACGATGCCGTCTTCATAAACAGGCAAATAGGTTATTTCAAAACCTTTTTCTTCCAGTTTTTCGCAGACGTTCGTCACGGCCGGATGTTCGATCCGGGAAGTACTGATATGGCGGCCGTATTTTTCATTCATTTCGCAGAGACCGCGGATGGCGAGATTATTCGCTTCCGTTCCGCCGGATGTAAAAATTATCTGATTCGGTTGGGCATTGATCAAAGCCGCCGCCTGATGACGGGCTTTATCAACCGCACCGCGGGCTTCCTGGCCGAAAAAATGGATGCTCGAAGCATTGCCGAATTTTTCGGTCAGAAAGGGAAGCATCGCTTCGACAACTTCTTTGTCGATCGGCGTCGTCGCGGAATTGTCCAGATAAACACGGCGAAACATATTTTTAAAGGTAAAAATTAAAAGGCAAAAAGTAAAAGGTAAAATATATTTTTTTGTCATTACGAGATATTTGCACATTGATTATAAAAAGAGATAAAATTGGCAGGCTGAATAAAATCCGAAATTTTCAATAAAATGAACAAAGTTAAGATCGAAAATTTAATTGCAGGACTTTGCGAAATTCCCGATGAAGAATTCAAATGCGATCCGGTTTATCGGTTTTTGTCGGATAACCCGATTGAAATTGATTCGATCGAACCATATTTTAACTGGAGCCGGAAATTTTACACGCGGAATTTGATTTACAAGGACGAAAGATTCGAGTTGATGGCGATCTGTTGGGAAAAAGGACAGGAATCGAGAATTCATAATCACGCCAATCAGATGTGCTGGATGACCGTACCGTTCGGACGTTTGCGCGGTCAGAATTTTCGCGTCGTGGATATGGTCGAATCGCAAGGTTACTGTAAACTCGAAGAAACCGATCAGTTCGATCTGGCCGAATGCCTCGCCGCCAAGGTCGAACTCGAGGAACCGATTCACCAAATTTTGAATTTACCGGAATTTGACGCCCGGGCCGTCAGCATTCATATCTATTCAAAACCGTTCGATACGTGCCTTTCCTATTGCAGTGAAACCGACCGATTTTCGGAAGTAAAATTAAACTACACGAGCATTTACGGCAAATTGTGTGATGATGTAGTGCTTTAACCAAAACGATCCGACAATCTAATTAAAAGCGGCATAAAAAGTTCTTTTCCGCGAAGATTTTCCCGCCAGCGTTCGGGGATTCCGGTCAGGCCGAATTTTATTCCGGCGATGCCGCCGGCAATACAGGCGGTCGTGTCGGTATCATCGCCAAGCGAAATGGCGGCTTTGACCGTTGATTCAAAATCTTTATGCTGGCAAGTCCATTTTGCCGAGAAAAGGGAATCCACCACGTAACCGCTTCCCAACGGATAATGCAGTTCGTCGGGGCAAATTTTTGTTTCCAATTCTACGCGTTCGAGAGTTCCTTCTTTAAAAATTTCTCGGAATTTTTCCAAAGCGTTTTCCCAGGGATTTTCAACATCATTTAAAATTCCTCTCGCCCAGAGACAATAGATCGCACAACAGATTTTTGAACGCGGATGTCCGTGAGTTAAAGCGGATTGGTCAAAAGCATCGTCAATCAATTCCGAATCTGTTCCCCGATGCCAGAGGGCGAGCGGCAGAACCCTCATCAAAGACCCGTTGCCGTTTGAGAATTCATCACTTCCACCGGCGAGAAGCGGTTCAGTCCCGGATTTTAATTCGGCTATCGCTTTGGCAGTTTGGATTCCGCAATCGAAAACTTTGTCATCAACTGCAAAAAATCCGGTTTCATACCAAGCGACTAATCCTTTGGCAAAATGTTCGGCATCGAATTTTCCGCATTCGAGTAAAGTATTGAGCAGGATTAATGCCTGAGCTCCGTCATCAGAGAAAGTTCCGGGCGGAACGCCGGAATGAGAACGACGAAAGTATTCGGGCGGTTCAAATTCGATCTCTTCAAAAGGCGGAATTGATTGGCTTTCATGAAATTCATACGGAACGCCCAAGGCATCGCCCACGAGCATGCCGATCAATCCGCCCTTTAGTTTGTCTTCTTTTGTTATTTTCTTTTCCAACGTACTCCGGTCGGGGTATCTTCGAGAATGATGCCTTTGTCGGCCAGTCGGTCGCGGATTTCGTCCGACTTTTGAAAGTCGCGGTTTCTTCTCGCTTCCTGACGTTCTTCGATCAGTTTTTCGATCTCTTCATCGAGAATTTCCGCCTGTTCTTCACCGAAAATGCCCAGTACGGAATTGAATTTTTCGACCGCCTCCAAAACCGTTTCGCTTTCCTCTGCGGTCAAGCCTTGGTCGGATAAGATCGTATTCACTTCACGAACGAGATTATGGATTGCGGCAAGTGCTTCGGAAGTATTCAGATTATCATCCAGAGAATTTTCAAATTCTTCCAGAGATTGTTTGACGAGATTTACAATTTCGGAATTCTCCCCGTCTCCCCTTCTCCCCTTCTCCCCTTCTTCACGCACGAGGCGGCGAAACTGCTGAAGCCTCTCGATCGTCGTTTCCGCACCTTTTAAGCCTTCAAACGTAAAGTTGAGTTGCTTACCGTATGGCACGCTGATCAATAGATAGCGAATCGCCAAAGGCGAAAAGCCCTGATTGATGATGTCCCGCAATGTGTAATCATTGCCGAGAGATTTCGCCATTTTTTCGTTGTCAATCTTCAGAAACTCGCCGTGCAGCCAGT
>JBGTRS010000481.1:0-3751 GCA_041940665.1 Pyrinomonadaceae bacterium
AATGAAGAAATTATGAAGACTCCCGATGTGCAGGAAATCGTGGTCATTGATGAAGGTTATCAAATAGATGAAAATGGCGAGATTATTATTGATGACGGCGACGTTCAGGGTCAATTGGTGTCAGTTGCCGACAGCCAGGGCCGGGAATCAAAAAAAACCGCTTCGGACGGTTCAATCATACAGGTTTTATACGACGGTTTCGGAAATAAAACCATTTCAAGATTTTTCAATAATCACCCGTTGATCGCGGGAATCGTTTCGCGTATTTCAACCAAAGGGAAAACGGAAATCCTGGTTTACAGCAAGGACGGCCAGGTAAAATCACTTTCGTCCAACAATGTTGATTTTATCAGTTCATCCTCGGGCGATGAGATTGCCAAATTCGCCGGAATCTCGAATCTGAAAAAATTTGATGCATATAATCCGATAAAGGTAACGGCCGGCGAATCGGAAGTTTCAAACAATGACTTGCCAAGTCCAACCTTTCCTGAATTTTACGATCAGAATAAAACATCAGAAAATCCCCAGTCGGTCGAACAGCGAGAGCCGTCAGACAAAGATTTTCCGACAAAGACAGATATTAACGGCAATACGTATCTGGAAGAATTCGAAGCAAAACAAAAATTTACGGCAAGAAAACAAATTGAATAATTTCAACCATAAATTTCCAAACAATATATAAATTCAAACCAAAATTTATTTTATAAATAAGTATTCGAACATCACCATAAACAGATGTTAAACATATTTGTTTACTGTTTTTAAATGTTGACTATTGATGTTGAAATAATGTATAAATAAAAAGGTTTGGTTATCAACTTCCCATAATCGCACACAAAATTACCTGCCAAATTTGGAAACATCTTTTTATAAAGATATTGAAGGTATTTTAAATGATTACAAAAAAATTAACTGATCAATCGGGTGTTTCAATCATCGAGGTATTGATAATAGTTGTTCTAGTAACGATTATAGCGGTTTTTGCTGTTGCCCAATTTGGAAATACCGATAAAAGATTTCAGACCCAAAACATTGCCAGAGAGTTAAAAGTAAATCTGGAACGGGCAAGATTTGATTCCGTCAAGCGGAGGCCTGCTAAGATCAATGATATGGCTCGTGTTGTCATAAATGATGCCACATCATTCAGCGTCGCCATTGACCAAAATCAGAATCAGCTTTTAGAGACCTTCGAAACGAATACGGTAGATTTTTCAAGTCGAACGAATGTTAAGATTATTGCTCCGGGAATTTCTTTTCCCGTATCAATTGTTTTTGATCGAAAAGGTCATATTACGGCAACAGACAGCACCGGGACAAATATAACGCCGACATTTACGGTCTGTGATAATTGCAACGACCAAAATATCAATCCGAATGAATCATTTTTAATTTCAGTTTCTCCAACCGGAACCGTGGCAATGCTCAAAAGTAATGAGTCATTACCGACATTAACGAATCCGAGTACAACAAATTTAGGTAATGGTGCATATATTGATGAAATGGTTGCCGTCCAGGGAAACGGAACGGTTTCCACGGGAACGCCTGTTCCGACTCCGACCCCTGATCCGACACCGACAATAACACCGACGCCGACACCAACATCCAGTCCGTCGCCAACGCCGACTTCGACACCGACGCCGACGCCGACGCCGCGTGTTTGCCAGCGTAACGAAAGACCGGAGCAAACCGGCTGTTATTGCCAACCGCCGATGACGGTTCACGGAAACGGACAGTGTAAATAGAGTTGGAATCAAAAATTGAGCGGTTGCCGGCAATGTATAGGAAAAATGAACGGGTATATGAAGACATTTCTATCTGAAAAAAATCTTCAGCAAACTTACGAGGATGCTGAACAAGAATTGCAGAAAGGTTTTACATTAGTAGAAGTCGTTATCGCGATGCTTGTTTTGATGATAGCCATAATGGGTGTATTTATGTCGTTCACCTATGCGGTAAATTACAACGCCGGAAACAGTGCCAGATCCGACGCATTGGCAATAATGCAGCAGGAAGTTGAAACTATCAGAGCGGCAAAATTTACACCGGCAATCACGGATTCAACTCTGACTGGCGGAACAAAGACGCCGAAACCCGTAACGGGCTCAAGTCAAAACAAATTTCGGGTTGAGATATTTGTCGATGATGATCCATACACAAATGGGATTCAAGTTGACAGTACCAAAACGATCAAGGAAATAGAAGTCAGAGTGACATTGGATTCACCGACACCGGGCTGGCAGACGGCTGTTCCGGCGAGAGTTGTTTTTCAGAGAGTCAGGGCAAACTGAGGAATCTATGAGCAAACCCCCAAAACAAAATAATGGTTTTTCGATGGTCGAATTGCTTGTGGCGATGACCATCATGCTTGTCTTGTTAGGCATCGTCACCACATTATTTGCCAGAGCTTTGAGTACGAGGGAAAGAGAGTCACAGAAAACCGATGCCTTAACATCTGCTCAAGCGGCATTGAATGTGATGTCCCGCGAAATAGCGAATTCGGGCTTTGGTTTAACTTATAATGGCATAGTTACAGGAGATTCCGACCGAAAACAGATACATTTTCGGGCAAATATCGTCAACAGCGATCTGGTGACGGTAAGTCCGGGGGAAGATATTACATATTATTTTGATCCGACGACGGATTCAATCGTTCGCTATGATCCGAATGACGTTCCGACCACATCCGCGGTCATAAACAGAATAAGTGACGTTGATTTTGAATATTTTGATTATGCCGGAAGCAATTCGACTCCATCCGCCAGTTATTCGCCTTCCACAAATACGGGCCGGGTGAGAATTACAATCACGGTTCAGCTGAATGACGTGCAAGGTCAGCCGTCCGGTCAGAACGTGAAATTTGTTTCTGATGTAACTTTACGTAATTCGGATTATATGCTTTATCAGTATTAAAAAAGTTTGTAGAGATTTGGTATGTACAAAGAGAAATTAAAGCAAATAAAACTAAATAATAGAGAAGGAGAAAAAGGAGCGGCGATGGTTATGGCATTGCTCATCTCGTTCTTGCTTCTCATCATCAGTGCCGGTATTTTGTATGAAGCATCTATGAATACGGCGAACGTCACCGATGCTATCGCCGAACAGCAGGCTTACAATGCCGCCGAGAGCGGAATACAGGCGACGCTGAATGTTTTAAGAGGAAATGTCCCGCCGAACCCGTTGATTGATTCGAGTCAATCCGCCTCCCATCCGAATAACAAAATTGATTTCAAAAAAGCGATCAAATTATCGACCTCAAATAAACCGGGTGATTCGAATCCGTCCGCTCGTTTATCAAGATGGATTCCATACAATTACACACCGGGCGGTTCGGCAATTGCCCAACGGGTTTCGATGGGTCCCGACACATATGATCCGCTGACCGGCTACGCCTATTCCGTTACAGTCGAAGACCCCGACAACACTGGTACTCAGGTTTCCTATTCCACGAGTGCAATTATAGACGGTTCAACCGGAGCAAAAACGATTACTTCAGGCGGAAACACGGTAACAATTTCCTATAACCCCTACTCGGTAAATAATCTCGATGTATCCTCCGGTTCGGCAAATACGAATTTCGGGAGTTTTAGAATTACCGGCGGAGGTGCTTCATTTGCCGATGATATACGCTTTGTGATCACCGTTCATATGACAAAGCCTTATAACGTAACAAGACAGATACGAGGATTTATTGAAGCCGGAGAGATTGAGCACGATTCCGTTGAAGATGTCAAAATAAATTATGACTCGCCAA
>JBGTRS010000482.1:0-3737 GCA_041940665.1 Pyrinomonadaceae bacterium
TTTCACCGATGAAGCTTTAAAAAGTCCTTACAAACAATGGATTCACCGTCATACCTTTACCGAAAACGAACGGGGCGGAACCGACATTCGGGATGAAGTCCGCTACCGTCTGCCGTTTGAACCTTTCGGCGATCTCGCACATTGGTATGTTCGGAGCGAACTCAACTATATTTTCGATTTTCGTCAAAAAGCCGTTGCGGAAATTCTTCTAGCTGATAAATGAAAACTGATAGGTGATACGTAAAGAATTGATTTTCAGTTATCACCTATCACTTAATTTCCGTTTCCCATTCGAAGATCGGACGGACAACGCCCTGCATCTGGCCGGCGAAATCTCCGCGGGCCGAGTCGCCTTCGAGTGCATCCGTGATTAAAAATGCGGCGACATCTTTTTCGTTAAAATGTTCGGTCAGCGGTTCGAAGGTTTTAGCCGCAACGGCAATGAAGAAATTTCCTTCGGCAAGAAAGTTTTCAGGAATTTTCGCCCGGCTCGCGTATATTCCTTTCCGGCGTTTTGTATGCCGCCAATTTTCGTCCAGATCGTGCGAGACAAAAACGCAGACACCCTCTTCATTAAAAAGCTCGAAACTCGGCATCAAAATTTTTCCGTCCAGCAAGACTTCGTAAGTTATCTCGATGAAAACGGGTTTTCTGATATCAAAGGTCGAAGAATTTTCGCCGGTTTCATCCAGAATCCGAACCTGTCTTAATCTTGTGGTGTCGTTTCCCGGAGCGTCTTCGGGATTTTCCCAAACTCTGTTCGAGGATGTTTCCAGTTGTGAATTAAGATAAAGTCCGACGACTTCATTCGCTTCGCCGTCTTTTTCTATCTCGCCGTTGTTTATCCAGATTGCCCGTTTGCAAAGTCTCGTCACTGCCTGCATATTGTGCGAGACAAAGAGAATCGTCCGGCCTTTTTTATTGACATCCCGCATTTTGGCCAGGCATTTCCGTTGAAAGGAAAGATCGCCGACGGCGAGAACCTCATCAACCATTAAGATTTCCGGCTCGAGATGAGCGGCGACGGCGAACGCAAGCCGCATAAACATCCCGCTCGAATAATATTTCAGCGGAGTTTCGAGAAATTCCTCCATCTCCGAAAAGGCGACGATCTCATCGAATTTGGCTTCGATTTCCTTTCGCTTCATTCCCAGAATCGCCCCGTTTAAGTATATATTCTCGCGTCCCGAAAGTTCTCTGTGAACGCCTGTCCCGACTTCCAGAAGACTTCCCGTGCGGCCGTGGAGGACGGCTTCGCCGCCGGTCGGCTTGATGATTTTTGAAAGAATCTTTAAAAGCGTAGATTTTCCCGCCCCGTTATTGCCGATCAAACCGATCGTTTCGCCTTCCTCAACCTCAAAACTGACATCTTTCAAAGCCCATAAATCTTTTGTCTTTTCATCCTTTTTTCGCAAAATACCGAACGCATCCGTGACGACATCGCGGATCGTCGTCTTGCGTCTGCCGGAACGCAAGATATATTTTTTCGATAAATTTTCGACCTTGATTATTTTCATTTTTTACAAATAATCGGCAAAATCGTCCTCCATTCCGCGAAAGACGAAAAGCGAAAAAAGAAATAAGATGGCGGCAACGGCAACGGAGATTCCGAAATTGAAAAAATTCAGATCCGTTCCGAATAAAATATGGCGAAAACCGTCGAGCAATCCGGTCACGGGATTGAGAGCAAAAACCGGACGCAGACGTTCGGGAATCCAACTTGAAGGATAAAAAACCGGCGAGACGAACATCCAGATTTGCAAAAAAAACGGCACGATAAATTTGACGTCGCGAAACCGGACATTGAGCGACGAAAGCAAAAGACTGACCGAAAGTGCTATCAACAGAGCAAAAAACAAAAAGAGCGGAAAAAGCAGAAGTTTCCAGGTCGGAAAAATACCGTAGAAAAATGTCGCGATGAGCAAAATTACAAACATCAGAACAAGGTCGGGTAAACCGGCAAAAACCGAAGCCGACGGGACGATCATCCGCGGAAAATATATTTTCGTAACAAGATGTTCGTGATAGACGAGGCTGGCATTGGCCTGCGAAACGGTTGTATTGATAAACATCCACATCGTAAATCCGCTCAGAGCAAAAAGCGGATAGGGAACTTCGCCGGTTTCAAACCGGGCAAAGCTTGTGAAAATAATCGTAAAAATGACCGTCGCGACGATCGGCTGCAGAACAACCCATAAGATTCCCAGAAACGTCTGTTTATAACGCACCTTCAGATCCCGCCAGACAAGCAGATAGAAGACTTCCCGATACAGCCATAATTCTTTGAAATTGATCTTATACCAGGAACTTTTCGGCTTGATTTTTAAAGTAAAATTTTTTTCCACAAAATAATTTTGAGATATTTACGGCTATTTTAATATTTCAGCTTTCCGTATTTTTCAATGTTTTGTAATTTTTCCCGTTCACTCTGCCGTTTATAATATGAATGCGGAATAAGTAAACGAATCAGCGATTTTACCGTTTGAGAATTCCATTCGGCGTAGTTCAGACTTTCCCCCAAAAGTCTCAGAGCCTTTTTCTTATAGCCTAATAAGATAAAATGATCGAACTGTCCGATCTTTAACTTACCTTTTACATCCATTAATTCTTCTTCACTCAAATTCAGAATTTCGCGGCATCTATCCAGAATTTCCAAAACTTGTTGAAACTGTTTCGGAAAATCTTGACTTATATTTGTGCCGTGAACCCGATAACCGCTTAGCAGACTTTCATCGAACGCAAAATCTCCGATAGAGGAAAGTTTCAGATACATCTCAAGGTCTTCCACCGAACAATCTTCATTCCATTTAAAATTTTCAACCGCTTTGCTTCGATAAACGACGGTCGGACTCGCACAGGAATTTGCCTTTAATAAAAACTCACGGGGATTTCCGTCGACATATTCTCCCCAGGTCGTCGTAAAACCGAAGATATTGTCGTTTCCGTCAATCATATAAGCATTTCCGAAAGCCAGCACCGCTTCGGGACGTTTTTCCAAAAGGGCGATACGTTTTTCCAAAAATTCCGCCAGCCAAATATCGTCCGAGCCGAGATAGGCAAAATATTTTGAATCGGAAAGATTAAAACCTTTATTTACTACCGCCGATGTTCCGCTGTTTTTTTGATCTATAAATTCGCTTGGAAACGGACAGTCTTTTAAGACCTTTCGAATAATTTCCGCAGAATTATCCGTTGAACCGTCATTTATCACGAACAATTTTTCCGGTTGATGGGTTTGAGCAAAAATGGAACGCAAACATCGCTCTACAAATTCCGAATGATTATAACAGGGAACGACTACCGAAACATCCGACACCTGATAAAAAACCTCCAGCTAAAGTTCATTATTGATTAACATTCTTCAATCTGCAAACGACCAATCCGCTTCGCATTTTTTACGGGAAATTCATAAAAACCGCTGAATCAAATTCATAATTTTTTTGAAGCAAGACTTTTAATTTGATTTAAGTTAAACTCTTGCCGAAACAAAATTTTCGTTTTTATGAGAGTCCTGCAAACACTTAGAACATTGGAACGCGGCGGTGCGGAAACTTTGGTTTTAGATATTTGCCAAAGAGCCAAAGCCAATGATCTGGATTTAACAATGGCGACTCTTTACGGCGGTTCGATGGAAGAAGATTTCAGAAAAACCGATGTTGATTTTATCCATCTGCAAAAACGAAAAGGCCGCGATCTGCGGATGATCTATCGGCTCAGAAAACTTATCAAAGAGAGAG
>JBGTRS010000483.1:0-3730 GCA_041940665.1 Pyrinomonadaceae bacterium
TCATTCCGGCGTAAGCACTGACCAGAATGGCTAAAAATTCGATGACAACCAAGATAAAATCCATAAATTTATCCTCTCTAAAAAGTTAGTAAATCTACAGCAAAACTTAGCTCTTAACAAGAAGAGAAAGATAAATAGTTATTTCACTTTGTAAATTGTTAAAATTTTTCTGTCGCTGAGATCAACAAAGATGAAAGGCAAATAATTCCTTATAGTTTTTAAATCGGTTTAGATACTGGCGACGATTATTTGTTTTGGCGAGTTGCGGGAAAATTCCGATTCGTCAAAGTTTCCGAATTTTTGTTCGATACGGAATCCGTTCTTTATAAAAAGATAATCCAATTCCTGCGGAAAAAACTGACGCATTGTAAATTCGACGGTGCGTTCTTCGTTCATTAGCCGGTTTTTGTAATGCCAGTTGATATGATTAACCTGCGTTGCCGCATCGTAAAAGACGTTTTCGGTTACTTCAACCAAACCGTCATCGGTTGTATATTCGCCGATAAAAAACTTTTCGTTCGGGTCGCGGGAAAGTAGTTCAAGCGAAGGATTGAAAACCTCGGCGATAAATCTTCCTTCATTATCCAAATGGCGTTTGACGGACTCGAAACAATTCTCGACATCTTCGATCGAGTTTAAATGCTGCAGAGAATTTCCGGCGGCAAAGATGAGTTTGAATTTTTGCCCGAGATCGAAATTTCTCATATCGGCTTTGATCTGGTTTGATTCAAGATGTTTTTCTCTCGCACGTTTTTCCGCCTTGTGCAGCATTTCTTCGGAAATATCAATGCCCGTAACTGCAAAATCTTTTTCCGTCAAAGTGACGAGAAAATTGCCCGTTCCGCTTCCGAGTTCGAGAACGGGCTGACCGTATTTTCCGATCTGTTTTTCGTAAAAAGCGATCTGGTCGGAATCGGCCGGTTTTTCGTGAACCAGATCATACAACCAATCATTTTCGTATAGATTTTGCGGCATAAGGTAATTTATCGCACCAGAATCTTTGCTTCAAATGGTTTAATATTTAACGGATAATCCGAATCATTTATTTCAAACTCGGTGTCGGTCAGCCAATCTCTAAATACGCCTTGAGAAGGGAAATTTTTTACTACATATTCTTCCAAATTATTTTCAGATAAATTCAAAATAACGATAACTTCATTGTCATCGCCGAATCTTTGAAAGGCGAGAACTTTTGAATCTTCATCTTCAAAGAAAAACTCAACATTTGCGGTTTTCAATGCCGGATTCATTTTGCGTAAATTGATGAGAATTTTATAAAACTCTAAAAGTTGTTTGTTCTCATCGTTTTCCAGCAAACCCCAGTTTATTTTGTTCGATTCCGGCGATTTTTCCTTATATTCGCCGAACTCTTCGCCCATCCAGATCATCGGGATTCCGACGGCCGTAAAAAGTATCGAAGCACCGAGTTTGGCTCTACGGAATGCTTCCTCTCCGAAAATTTCCAGATCGCCGAATTGACCCAAAAGCCGATTATGGTCGTGGTTGCAGAGGTAATTGACAACACTTGTCGGGAAGTCAAAACCGATCCTTCTGGGATCGATCGCGTCTTTCAGGTTTTCAAAACTAAATTCTTCGCCCGTCAGATTTCCGAAAACCCCGAACATAAATGAATCGTTCCAGCAGGAATCCATCGGACCGGCCGGCTTTGTAATTTCGGGATCGACCGGAATATGTTCGGCGACGTTGAAAAACGGTTTGAAATCGTGAAGTTTGTGCGTATATTCGTCGAAATCTTTCAAGATATTCCAATTATCCATCTGCCGCACTCCGTCATAACGGATGCCGTCTATCTGATATTCTTCGAGCCAGAATTTTATCGTGTCGAAAATAAATTTGCGGGCGGGCGAAACACCGAGTTTTTCATCCGTATAATCGTAGTTGAATTCCGGTCCCCAGTTATGTTCGGGGTCTTTCGGTTCGTGGTGAAACCAGTAATCGTGGTCGATCCTCGTCAGCGGCATTTCGGAATTGGCGTGATTATAAACTCCGTCAACAAACAGTCTAATTCCCGCCCCGTGTGCTTTATCGATCAGTTCCTTTAACTCGAACGAAGCACCGTAATTGCCTTCGACGGCAAAATAATGAAGCGGCGAGTAACCCCAGCTGAAATCGCCGGGCGATTCTTTAACTGGCATAAGTTCGATGGCGGTGATGCCGAGTTCTTTTAAGTAATCGAGTTTGTCTATAACATCCGTATATTTTCCGCGGGTGGCGGCGTCCTTCTCGCCGCCCGAAAAATCGCCGACGTGCATTTCGTAAATTATCAAGTCATCATTTTCGGGAAGTTCGACGTCATTATGCCGCCATTCGTATTCGTCAACGATCTTTTCGCCGTTTTTCAGACGCAATACGGCATTCTGCGTTTCGCCGTCAACTTCGGTCGCATACGGGTCGGTCAGAGTTTTCCATTCATCTTCCTCGAAAAACCAGCTTTTTGTCTGGATCTCAAAACGGTATTCATATTTGCCGTCCGCCAACTCCGTTTCGTATCGGAAATAACCGTCATCGGATTTTTCCATCGCAAGCGGTTCCCAATCATTAAAACCGGCTAAAAGATTCGCCTTTTTATTATATGGTGCAAAAAGTTTGAAGATATATTTTGATCTGTCCGACACTTTCTCTCAGTTCCCCCCTTGTTATCCAATACTGAAAGTTTATTATTCGGAAAAAGGAAAGTCTATTGGGAGAGTTTTTGTTGAACGGATTGTTCTTGATCTGATTTTAACAATCCGTTCCTGTTAAGCGGCCAGCTTTTGCTCTTCATCAGCGAATTCAGCCATAAACAGATATTTCTTCCATTCGGGACGCGATTCGGCGTAATGGCAGAGCAAAACGTGGTCAAGTCCGAGACGAAGCAGTTTTTGCGAGGTGAGAAGCGGCATCCGTGCTTGTTCGGGCGTGCGGTTTCCTTTGCGTTGGTTGCATTTCTTGCAGGCCGACACAAGGTTTTGCGGTGTGGTTGTTCCGCCCTGAGCCTTCGGCAGGATATGGTCAAGCGTCAGGTCTTTGGCGGTTTTATGTTCGCCGCAGTATTGGCAGCGATAGCGGTCGCGGATGTATATGCGGACCCGCTTCATAGTGTTCTCGCGGCGTTTGCGTTTGACGTGGACATAGTTGCGAAGCCTGACGACGCTCGGCACGCGGATTTCCGTCGAAGGCGAACGCAGAACATTGTCGCCGTCAAATTCTTCAATAAATAGTTTGCCGCAGAACTGCATACAGATCGCCCGGGCGACGCCGACCGTGCCGAGCGGTTCGTATGAAAAGTTTAGCAGCAGAACTCTACCTGTTATCAATGGAATCACCTCCTTTGAAATATTAGTTTAGTTAAATTTTTACGGATTGTGCAAATACAGACAAAACGCAATATGTTGTGTGATAGAAATTCAATTAACACTATATTAAACGATTTCTACCCCGTTTGTATATGAATTTTTTGTTAAAGATAAAAATTCTGGATGAAATCAAAGTATTCAAATGTCCCCAAACCCACCCCTCACCGTTAAAATAAATCTGTCTGACGGTAGTTACATTACACTTTACGCAATGCCCTTGTTACATTGATGGACTTGCACTTTGCAGATGGGAATCGAACCCAAATGCGTTTGTCCCGACGCACCAATAGACGATTTTTACATCGTGTTCCAACTGTCACCCGTTGGCGGTTTCAGACACGCCTTTATTTTTTCGGCTACCGACATCTTTTAGT
>JBGTRS010000484.1:0-3721 GCA_041940665.1 Pyrinomonadaceae bacterium
GAACGGTAGATTGTCCGCAATCGCCGCCGGGCGCTCCTGAATGTTAGATACGCGCGGCGACCGTGGATTGACCCCAGCCGGTGAGGGGACCTGTCAGGCCGGCCTGCGCTTGATGAAATGCAGGCTGGTCAGGGTCATGACATTTTCGCCGGCCTGATTGACGTCCTTTGTCCGGCGGTTGAGTTCCAGAGATTCTTCATAAAATCTCCGGGCTTTCTCAAAATCGCCCGTTTGTTCAAAGGCTTTTCCCAGACTGTTTTGAATTTTCGGAAGAATAAAATTTATGCCTTGAAGAAGTTTGAGAGATCTTTCATATTTGGCGATCGCCTCATCGAAATTGCCTTTGTCATAATCTATATTGCCCATATCCCAAGTTAAAACAGCGGTCAGATAATCGGATTTCAACTTTTTAGACAACTCGATCGATTCTTGATATAACTTCAAACTTTTTTCTATATTACCTTCCCGATAATTTATCTGAGCGATAATGGGCAGAATCGCCAGCTGACCGAAATCGGATTCAGCCTGTTTTGTTTTTTCCAAAGCCTTTTCAAAGTATTTTTTTGATAAACTCAACTGATCGTATTCATAGTAAATCGCGGCGATTCCGCTGTAAGATTGAGCCTGGAGGAGAAAATCAACATCTTCGGGGAACATCGTTTCTCCCTGACGGTAGAATTCCAAAGCCTTCTGTTTTTCATTTGAAATTGTATAAATAAATCCGAAAATGTTTTTTGTCATGGCCAGACCGCGTTTGTCCCGCAGACTTTCCCAAATCGTATTTGCTTGATTTAACTGCGTAAGTGCTTCGGATTTAAATCCTTTCAATGAGTTGAGGTAAGCCAGATTGAGCAGGATTTTCGCCCGTAAATCTTTATCAACGGTCTTTTTCGCAAATTTATAAGCCTTTTCAAAATGTTCAAACGATTCATCAAAACTGCCGTAATCAAAGGTCAGTTCTCCGGCGGCCAGGTTTGCCATAGCCTTGGCCGCTTCGTTTGCCGAATTGCTTTTTTCCAATGCCCGGGCCGAGAATTTTCGACTTTGGGAGAAGTTGCCTTTTTGTCTTTCGAGTTGTGTCAGCAAACTTAAAGAAAAAACCGTTTCGTAATTATTGCCGGATTTTTGAGCAAGTCTGAAAGATTTTTGCAGAAACTCCGAAGCGGCTTTATTGTCAAAGATCATGAGGGCCAATTCGCCGGATTTTCTGTAACAAAAAGCCGCCCGTTTTTGGTCATTACTTTTCAACCAAAGTTCGGCGGCTTTTCGATAAAGGGAAACGGAGCGGCGGATCTCAACGCCGTTCCAAAATTTTTCGGCTTTACTTGCCTGCTCTTCGATCTCGGTCGCTGATCTTCCAACCGGAGATTCAGCCTTAAGATTTACAATCGAAAAACAGATTATAAAAAAGCAAAGCGAAAAATAATTCAATGATTTCGGGGGAACTAAAAAACTCACTTTTAACTTTTGATCCCAAACCGCTAATTAAAGATTTGAGACCGGAATTTATAAGTTAAGAATTTATTTTTGTTTTTTTAGTATAACCCATAATGTTCCAATTTACTTCCGTGTTTTTGAATTTTGTAAAATTTTCAAAAAAACGACCTGTTTCCCCGCTCATTCGATACACCGGATTCAGCGGGATTTTATTGACGGGATTCAAGAGAATCTTGTTGACAGGATTCAGGAGAATCTTGTTGACGGGATTCAGGAGAATCTTATGGGAATTGGAAACCGTCTGATTTTGAACTGCCGGCAGAAATTCAAAACCGGTTTTGTGTTTTTCGGGTGAATCCAATGATCTTCGGCGGCTCACTTTGCCCAGATATTCTTGCAGAAATTCGTTCCAGATTTGTCCGGCTTTTGATTTACGGACAAAGCTCAGATCTTCATAATCCGCTCTCGAAACGCCGTAAGCCGAAACCGACCACGGGAAAAAGATCGAAATTCCGGTTGAAAACTGGAAGGCTCCGCCGCTGAAACCGCTCAGGATTATGCAGTTGCCGATTTCCGTCAGAACCGCTTTGCAGGCTTCCGAAACATCCCTCAGAACGGGGTTCAAATTCTGACCCGTTTCGTCTTGCAAGGAAGCCAATTCTTCGATCAAAAGCGAACAGAAATCGCCGAGATCAGCACTCTGTTCATACATATAGGTCTGACTGTTGTAATGAACTTGCAGGAGAATCCGCTTCATTTGCCGGTAAATTTTGCTGTTTTCCGTCTCGAAGCATCGGAGCAGATTTTTTCCGAGTCTTTCGAGTTTTGGATTCAATTTATCGAGTTGGCTCAAATCCCAGGCGGCCATATCAACGGAAACTCCGCCGATCGAGTATTTCGATTGTTTTTGGATATATTTTTGAACTATCTCGGCGGCGGTCTTTTTGAAGCTTTTGCCTGAATCGGCCAGACTTTCCAGGATATCCGCGTAAGACCAGCCGGCATTCGGGATAGTTCCTTCCGAAGCGATCAGTGTTTCGGCCACGGGTTTGAATTGCTGTCCGACTTCGAACATACTCATCACGCATGAATCAAAACCGAGAAGAGCGAATTTTTTGCCCGTAATTTCATCGCGGATTATCTCGAGACCTTTTTTGAGATCGGGCATCGTCATCGCAGAGTTTTTGCTTTCATCTTTGAGCAGGCCGAAACTCAAAAATCCCATCGTGTGTCCTGAAAAGACGAGTGCAAAGTTTTCCGCCGGGGTTTTATTTTCCGTTGATTGTTCAGAACACCAGCTGGCAAAATCCAGAACCGGATTGACGGCCGCCGGGTTTTGAAACGTCGTTTGAAGCTGTTCCGAGAATCTGTTTTCAATCTCGTTTGAAAATTGAAAAACGGGATTTTCCGAATCCGAAAAATCACAGAAAATGGGAGGGATTTCGGGAGAATTATTTTCGTAATAAACATACAGATTGATGTTTTGATGAGTTTTGACATCAACTTTTCTCTGAAGTTCTTCCAGGGCGTAAGCCATATCAACACTGAGGTTGTTATCGCCCGCCATATAGATCATCACTGTCCAATCCTTATTTTTAATCATTTTTGTTTTCTCCTTTTTTATGTTCCTTCGAGGTAAATTGCTTGTGTTGAAAAAAAATCGAACGCTTCGACTCTTCAAAAACTCAAGTGCCGTTTAGGAGAAAAAAGTTAAAGATCAACTTTTCGGTCATCAAGCTCAAGCAAAATTTTTATCAGTAAAAAAGGATCCTTTTGTATGGTTATGAGTTTTTTGAGGATTCGTTACAAAATTCAAAGAAAGAATTCAGAAGGCATTTAGATAAAAGAAACGTTTTTCGATATAATCTTGCGGAACACTTTTAAAACAATTTTTTTATATAAATGCCAAAAAGAACAGATATTCATAAGATTTTAATTATCGGCTCGGGACCAATAGTTATCGGACAGGCGTGTGAATTCGATTATTCCGGAACGCAGGCGTGCCGGGCTTTACGCCAGGAAGGATTTGAGGTCGTTCTGGTCAATTCCAATCCGGCAACGATTATGACCGACCCGGAGATGGCGGACAGAACCTATATCGAGCCTTTGACGGTCGAAACGGTTTCGGAAATTATCGCCAAGGAAAAACCCGATGCATTGCTTCCGACCGTCGGCGGTCAGACGGGACTAAATCTCTCGATTGACCTGTATGAAAAGGGGATTTTAGACGAACACGGCGTCAAACTGATCGGGGCCAATGTGGATGCGATCAAGGTCGGCGAAG
>JBGTRS010000485.1:0-3716 GCA_041940665.1 Pyrinomonadaceae bacterium
AACAACGTAACAGTTCCTCTGCCCAAAGATTTTCTGACGACCGGCGATGCGGAAATCGCCATCAACGGCAGACGACCATCGAAAAATGCCGAATTGGAAACGCTGATTTCCGGCAGAATAAACGCCCGCCGCAGTCTCTATACAAAAGACATTGATCTGGCGGATGTCATCGGTTCGCGCGGAAGCGGCGACATCACGCAGGGCGGCGGAACGGGAAATACGCTCATCACGCGGCTCGATCTTCTGATTGAAGGACGCGACGCGCTTGTCGTGAGAAACAATCTGGCGGATCTGACCGCTTCGATCAGTCTGCGCGTAACGGGCGATATTGATTATCCGCAGGTCGCGGGCAGAGTTACGTCAACCGAAGGAACAATCTTTTTCCGCAACGACCGTTATCAAATCCAACGCGCCGAACTTCTGTTTCCGCCGAACAGCGTAGGTATCGAACCCGTTATCAATCTGCAAGCCGAAACCGAGATCAACGGTTATCAGATTTTTGTCAATCTAAACGGACCGCTCACGGAAACCGAATCGCTCGTCGCCAACGTCCGCTCGAATCCGTCTCTGCCTCAGCCGGATGTCATCTCTTTGATAACTACGGGAAGCGTTTCAAATACGGGAACGGGAATTCCGACGCTGGCGCAATCAGGGATCAGCACCGCCGCCGAGATTTTGACCGACGAGATCATCAACAAACCGATCGCCCGCGCGACCGACAAACTTTTCGGTCTCAACCGCTTCGAACTCGACCCGATCATTTCCGGTCAGCGGCTCAACCCGACGGCGCGTTTAACCGTCGGTCGGCAGATCAACGACAATCTGCTGGTAACATATTCGACAAATCTTTCGGAAGATCAAAATCAGGTTTTGGCATTCGAATACCGCGTGTCCAATAAACTTTCATTCGTCGCGCAATACGAACAAAGCTCTCTGAGCAACGTAACGCGCAATCGAAATAATTTCAGTTTCGAGATTCGTTTGAGAAGAAGATTTTGAAATCAAGGAATTGACTGAGAATTTCATCCGAATGGGAAGTACCAACATCGGCATTTTATTCCTTAAACACGAAAAATTCATTAAACAAAGCCTTTTTATCTGGATACACGATAAATCTGACAATGAATAATAGAAATAAAATCAGAAAACTATACAAAAATATTCCGATAGAAAGTTTTTTTGACATGAATGGTAAAAGGTAAAAGAAATAATCAATATATGTGCGTGATCCTTTTATAGACAAATTTGTAATAAAATAGCTTATTACTCCTCTATTAAACGCAAAAAGAACTGAGCCTGAAACACCTAATATTATCCACTGAGGCACACTTTTGATTTTATTTTTTAGTAAAATCAAGATCAAAAAAGCTATGAGGTAAGAAATAACGCCGGTAAATACTGCCCAGAATACTTTGTTCGGGCGACTTTCTCCACTATCGGCTTCAATTTGCATGAAATACCCCATGCAAGCTCCGAAAAAAACACAGACAATCAAATCAAGATACCAATAATTCTTAAATAGAAATTTGCTCATAAACTTAAACACGTCCCCTCAATTTTAATCACAAAGTTTTTTTCTTACATTTTCAGCAAGATCATGTATTCTTCTAGCTCTAACCTTTGGATCTTCTGGTTTATTTATTGCTTGGGATGCACGTTGCTGTCTTAAACTATGCCCAAAAATATAACCGGCATCGCCTAAAATTTCGTCTGGAGTATTGTCTTCCATAAACTGGTGAAATTCCCTGGTTATAGCATGTTGATTAATTCCTAGGCTAAAAAATGCTGCAAAATGATGAGTTTGATCTCCACCGTCAGCGTCTCGATACTTTTCCTTAAAACCTGTACTACCTAGAAATTCTCCATCCGCTATTCTGTCCGGTAGTTTTCCTCTTCCAAATCTTGTAGTAAGATCAAGCCGATTACTCAAAGTATCTGCGGGATGCCCCAAATAAAAACCTGAAAAAACCTTATCAATATACGTAACAAATTTGTCTAGTTCCTCGTGTGATTGGTTCAAAAATTCATCAGTTCCTCCATTAAAAAGAACTCCAAGCCTAATCGTCAAATCCAACATATCAGCCATTAAATTGCAAGCATCTACCTTCTCAGACCATCCTAAACTGGCATTCAGTGGTGCAAAACTATAGCCCCAGTTTCTTGGTCTTTCACTAAATTTTTGCGTTTGACTCTGACCAAGCCAATCCCAACTGTCAAACGAAGCTCCCTCATCCAATCTTCCCAATCGAACAATCTGTTCCGGCGTGAGCCACATTCCCGAACCCGCTCCGCAACTCGGACACGTGTCGTTCATTGTTCGCGGATCGCCGAACATCACGTCTCTGGCAATCTCCGCGCAATCTATCGGAAAACCGTTTCTCGTACAGCCGCCGTTGCCGTCAAACGGGTTGCCGCTTGTCTGGTATGTTCCCGTATAAAGCCAATCTGAAGAACCGCCGCCCGGTGTCGTAACCGGAATCTCTCCGCCGAATGGATCATACTCTTTTTGCTCGATGAGACCGCCATTGGTTGCCGTTTCCTGACTACTGCCTATTATCGGCGCGGTTTGTAACCAGCGAACTTCGCCCGCTTCGCGTCGGGCAATCGCTTCTCCGCTAGTATCGTAAACGTATTCTTTTTGTTTTTGCCCGCTGGAATTTATCTCCGCCAAGACTTTGCCCAAAACCGTCGAATGCAGATAATAAACTGTTTCCGTTCTTGGTCCCGACCCGCCGAAGGTTTCGTATTCATGACGTTTGATTGTCCGCCCGTCGCCGTCAAAGGTTTGCTGTATCAAAAGCTGGATTCTGCCCGTCTGTCCCGTCGGCGGCGCGGGCGGTGTGTCCAACGATTCAATTTTACGTCCCGAAGCGTCGTATTTATGCGTCTGACTGCCTGTTTGCGTCGGCATTCCAGCCGCGTCATATTGCCAAATCTCGTTCGGTAATCCTCCTGAAACCGAGTCGTTTCCCTGCGCTAGTGTATTCCGGTTATTGCTGTATGTATTAAAATAATTAGCCGAATAGCTGTTTGAGCTTCCCGCCCAGATTCCCATCGAACGAGATAGCAGATTATCCCACACATCGAAATCCGCAACTTGAAAATATGCCATGCCGACACCCGGAATCGAATCAGTGTCCGCACTTTTCAATCGCCCGAGTTGGTCGTATTTGAAATTACGCTTGAAATCGTCTAGTAATACATTATTCGCTCGCTTGATTTGACCGGATGAAACATATTCGTATTCGATTTTCATAATGTCCTGTTGATTTTGATTGCGGACATTGAATACTGAAACTCTCTGCCGTGTGTCATATTGCTGTTCCAGATGAAGATTGTTGCCGTAATCTGCTTGCTTGACTTTCCCGAATGCCCGTACTTTTCGGTTTTGAATATATTGTGAAACCGAACCGTAACCGCCGCCGCTGATCCCGGTCAAAACGCCTGCTCTATTATATGCATATAGAATATCCCGCGTTGCATCGGTCGGGACTTTGACTTCCTTTAAAGCCCCGCCTAATTGATAACTGTAACCGATGGAATAACTGCCTGTCTGTCCGATAAATGTCTTGGTTTCCGATGTGATTCTCGAAAGTTCATCATAAAAATATGCGGTTGTTCCCGTCCCATCCGACATTTGTCGTCACGCCGAAATTGAAATTGGCAGACCGCACCGAACGCGTTCGGGTCGCAAGGTTTCCGGGGCGGAAAAGATG
>JBGTRS010000486.1:0-3710 GCA_041940665.1 Pyrinomonadaceae bacterium
TCCGCTCGAAAAGGCGGAAGAATTTGACTGCAAACGTACTGCCAGACGCCATCCGCGTGAAACGAAAGGTTTGGAATATGACGTTACGAACCTTTCGGGTGATTCCTGTGTTGACGGGAAATGCTGCTAGACATTTATCATCGAGCATTTATCAAGAATTGATTTGATAAATGCTCGATGATAAATGATAAATGAACTATGAGTTATTACGAAGAAGAAGATTTAGACCGCTTCGGCGAGGTCGGAAAATACTCGCCCGAACTTTTTGAGAAATTTATGGCCTGGTATCAGGCCTGTCAGGCAGAAGGTGCTTTATCCAAACGCGAAAAGGCCCTCATCGGACTAGCGGTCGCCGTGACGATCCAATGCCCGTATTGCATTGATGCCTTTACCAACAGCAGTCTGGAAAACGGCTCGAATATGGAGCAGATGACCGAAGCGATGCATCTGGCGTCAGCCATTCGCGGCGGTGCTTCGCTGATACACGGCGTTCAATCGCATAACGCACATGATAAGATTTCGATGTAATCGGATGGAACGCCGGCATCTTGCCGGCAATGAGTGCTTTTAGCACGAAAACAAATGTGGCAAATTTTAAAGATATTTTTTGAAATTTAAAGATCATTAACCTTAGTCCAACGCTATCGCGTCGGTTGCCAGCAAGATGCTGGCGTTCCAGTTATGACACAAACAGCAACAGTTCAGATCACCAGACGCGACGGCAAACCGGCGTTGCCCGAATCATCCGTTTCGTTTGAAGAAAAACTTACTACAAATAACCTCATCTTGCGTTCGGCGGATGTCGAGATACTTCAAGTCAACGTCGGCAAACTCTGCAATCAGACCTGCAAGCATTGCCATGTTGATGCTTCACCGACGAGAACGGAGATTATGCGACGCGAGACGATGGATGCCTGTCTGGAAGTTTTAAGCAAATACAAAATTCCGACACTTGATATTACGGGCGGAGCTCCGGAGATGAATCCCGATTTCCGGTATTTTGTCCGGGAAGCCAGAAAAACCGGAGCCAAAATTATGGTCAGACATAATCTGACCGTGATGTTTGAAGCAGGCAAAGAAGATTTGCCCGAATTTTTTGCGGAAAATGAAACGGAAGTCGTCTCCAGCTTGCCGTATTTTCTCGAACAGCAAACGGACGCTCAGAGAGGTTCGGGAGTTTTTGAAAAATCAATCGAAGCCTTGCAAAGACTGAACGCGGCCGGTTACGGAACGGATGAAAAACTCGTCTTAAATCTCGTCTATAATCCCGTCGGGGCATTTCTGCCGCCCGAACAAACGGCCATCGAAGCCGATTTCAAACGCGAACTCGAAAGCCGTTACGGTATAGTTTTTAACAATCTCTACACGATTACAAATATGCCGATCGCCCGCTATTTGGACTGGCTCAGACGTTCGCGGAACGAACAAAGCTATATGCAGAAACTCGTCAACGCTTTTAATCCGCGGGCGGTCGAAGGTTTGATGTGCCGCAACACTTTGAGCGTTGACTGGCTCGGGCAACTTTACGATTGCGATTTTAACCAGATGCTCGAACTTCCCGTTTCAAAAAATGTCGGGCAAAAAATCCAAGACTTTTCGCCCGAAGAATTCATAAACCGCGAAATTATGACCAACTCGCATTGCTTCGGCTGTACCGCCGGTTCAGGTTCAAGTTGCGGCGGAACTGTGGCAAGTTAATCCATTATAAAATTAACCTCCACCTTCTGGGTCATCACCGCTATATATGACATTACAAGGTGCTAAAAGACCTCTTCTTTTTACATCTACTTTTGATTTCTCTGTTTTAGAATCTCCCAGTACCCGTGGTATATATTCCAAATCATATCTATTGCCATCCGTACTATTACCGTCAATTATGTTGTAATAATACACAAAGTCCGACTTAGTCAGGCACTCCGGTTTGTTACAGTGATTACTTATTAATATAGTGTATGTTTCACTGCCGCCTGATGAATATTCGAGTCTTTCATCAAGTTTTATTCCACCACCTTTTTCTTTTATATTAATTTTTGTATGAGCATTTTCACTTCCATGCTCTACTCTCAAAAATCCTTTTATTGCAAATCCTAAATCTAAATAAGTGTTAGTGGGAGTCCGATTTTTTATCACTCTAAATCTTTTTTTAATCATAACTGGAGTCATCTCTGTATCCTTGAGGTTCAAAACACTTGCTTTATTCATTAATGTAGCGTTGGGCTTGAGTTTTACATTTTTGTGATAATCAGGTTTATCTATTTTGAAAATATGTTCACCAAATACAGGCGGTCCCTGAAATGTATGATTTGCTTTATGGTCAATAGTAATCGTGTGTCCCGGTTCCAAAATCATAGGCATATTTGGGTATGGAGTAAGGGTATTTTGAGCACCTATTCCTCTCCAAACAAAAACTTTTAAATCATGATCCGGAGCTTTTGGAAACCAGATTTTCCATTTATCGTTTTTTTTAAAAACCCAACCCAATCCTTCTATAATGAGTCTAAAATTTTCATTGCCAGATGGTATTTCCGTATCTACTAACGATCTCGTGTTTTCTATAGACATATATTTCTCCTTTTTATTTCAATTTAACTGCTGTTTATAGATAATGTCCTTTTAGGAAAAAACATTACATAACCTCTTTTCCTAAAACTCCGCATATCCGCCGAATGCCGTAAATGCCGCCCAGTATGAAGGATGTTGAAATTCTTTTTTTTTGAGCAGATCAATTTGCGAGCGTTGCAGGGCTTCAACGGCCGAGAGGTTTTGCGTTTTTCGATAGCGGTGGAAACGAATCATCAATTCTGCCGTGGCGTGGGAATCAACTTTCCATTGACTGGCGACCACCAGCGGAATTCCCATGGCCAAAAATGTTCGGGAAGCACCGATCAATCCTTCGCCTTTGTAGAATTTTTCAACTCCGGTGTCGCACGCCGAGAGCAAGATCAGTTTTGTTTTGGGAAGTCGTTTTTGAAAAATTTCATAATTTGACAAAACCGAATCTTCTTTATCTGAACTATCTGAATTTTTGGAAACAATAAAACTCGAAAGCATCGGCGTCTTTTCGTCAACCAGATAATGTCCGGCAAAATGTATGACGTCCGCATCGGGAAAATTGTCTAAAACCTTTACTTTGGTAGCATCCTTGCCGATCAATTTTGCGGGCGTTTTGTATAATCCGGCAATTTCAACGGCCTCTCTTTCCGCCGAAGCGAGATTTTCCAGATCAAAATCTTTTCTGCTGAAATCAGGATTACCGATGCTCAATAATTTTTCGCCTTTGTCTTGGTCAAAATTCTCAGCGTTTTCCGAAGCGATCAGAAAAATGTTCGTGCTGGGAGATATTAAAAATTTGTATTTCCTGATAAGCAAATCATTTGTTTCGGGCGAAATAAGCGAGGCAAACGGCACTTTAAACAAAGATTTGTCGGGAATAAAAGCTATTTCTTTTTCGGTATCAATATTTTTCCCGATCGGACTGATCAAAATTTGATAGAGTTTTTTTGCTAATTCCCGCTCTGCCTGTTCATTTTTCGTATTCTCCGTTGAGATCGAATTTGTGTATGCAGAAACCTGCTGTTGCAGTTCTTCGGCGGAAATTTCGGTTTCGGCAACATTGAATTTATCTTTGGTTATGTGCCACATCAGAACCTTATCGTCTAGCACGGCATATTGAACGATCTGCGTTTTTGCGGGGATTTGAGCTTGAATCG
>JBGTRS010000487.1:0-3689 GCA_041940665.1 Pyrinomonadaceae bacterium
GTATTGACAGAATAAAAGGTGTATTGTTTTTCATAATTTTATGTTTTAACGGCGAGGCCATGCCTATAAAGTAGCCAGTGGTGAAGCGAAACAAAGTGAAGCGTAACCTCTGGATCAGATTAAATATGATTTCGCACTCTGAAGGAGTGCAACAATTTGCTGTCGCTCTTTCAGAGCTAATAATTAATTGAAATATTGACCAGAGGTTACGCTTCGCTCCACCACTGGCTACTTTATTTCCGCTTCTACCGAAGCTACAAAAAAATTCATTAAGTCCTCAATTAAACTTATCATTAGTTTTCAAAGATTCCTTATTATTTGCTCTCCATCAAACGAAATATCGGATAACTCGCGGCTAATGCTCCAAGTGCGTAAAGGCTAGGATACGGATTGCTGTAAATATATCCGAAGCCTAGAAATGTAGATATTATCAACATTAAAGCCGGTGCATACGGATAACCAACGGTGCGAAAAGGTCGCGGCGTGTCGGGTTCGGTTCGACGCAGAACGAATAATGCCAGAACCACCAGAACGGCGATAACGACCATAAAGAACTGTGAGATGGCCAGGAGCAGTTCAAAAGAACCGATGGTCGAGACGACGATGGTGAAGGCAAGCGTAACTAAAGTCGCTACGACGGGGGTGCCGCCCTGGTTGACGGCGGTGGCTTTTTTAATGAATAAACCTTCGCGTGCCAGACCGAATAGTATTCGCGGATTCAGAAGAAGAATCGCGTTGATGATTCCGATGAGCGAGAGTAATGCCAGCACGGTTAAAATTTGCCCGCCCCGTTCACCGAAGATCAGGCTCATCGCGTCGCCGCCCGCAAAGGTCGAACCGGCAAGTTCGGACATCGGCAAAATGTAAACCAAAGCCAGATTGACGAGCAGATAGATCGCCGTAATCAAAATAATCCCGCCGAACATCGAACGCGGCAGATTTTTTCCCGGATCGGTGTCTTCTTCGGAAAAATAGATCGGCGATTGCCAGCCGTCAAAGGTTGAAAGGACGAATTGAAAAGCCAGGATAAAAGCGACGAGCGAAAAGGTTGAAACAGAATCGGTATGGGCGGCTGTTTCCGCCGAACCGTTTTGTCCGCCGAAAACAAAACAGGCAACGACAAAGGCGATCAAAGCGGCGGCTTTTAAGAGACTCGTTATTTTTTGCGTTTCGCTTCCCGCCCGCAGGCTGATCAGATTGACGGCCGTGACCGCGACCAAAACTCCCACGGTAAAAATTATTCTCCCGCCGTAAAGATCGGGCGTAAAAAGCGTCGAGGCATATTCGCCGAAAACAATAGCTATAAAACCGAGTGCCAGAGCGGAATACAGACAATCGCTCCAACCGACGACAAAACCGCCGTAGCGTCCGAAGGCTCTTTCGGCATAGGCGTAATAGCCGCCCGCTTTCGGGATCATCGTCGCCAGTTCCGCCAGATAATTGGCCGTCAGCAGACAATAAGCACCGCCGAGCAGCCACGCCAGCATAATCAGCCAAACCGAGCCGAGTTGTTCGGCGATCAGGCCGGGATTCCTCAAGATTCCGACACCGACCGTTCCCCCGATGGCCACCGCGATACCGAAGCCGACGCCGAGAATTTTTAAAAGTTTTCCGCTTTGCGATCTTTCAGGTTCGTTGATATTTTCGACGGCTTCCATTTGAATTTTCCCCCTACAACAATTCCGCTATTCGGCCCCGAATGGGCGAGACGGGTTCGTGTCTGCGGCGGACGAGCAATTCCGCTTCCGGGACGCCGGAACGCAATTTTTCGAGCCATTCGTCAGGCTCGAATTCGACTCCGACGGGATTGCCGTCCCAAAAAGTATCAATAAATTCTTTTGATTCTTCGCTCGACCCGAAGCAATCTACCTGAAATTCCATCTGGTTGCCATCCGGATCGGCGTAGTAGAGCGAAACCGTTATCCCGTGATGAACAGACCAGTAGGGATCGATGTCTTTTTCCCTGAGCCGGGCAAAGGTTTCGAGCAGATCGTGCAGGGAAGCGTATGTATAAGCCACATGGTCAACGCCGATCTCGCTTTTGCCTTCATTTTTACCGCCGTTCGGCTGAAGCACGTTCATATCGGCAAACGCAAAACGGTGATGTTCCTCATCGTAAGTCAAAAAAGCCAAAGCCTCGTTTCGGTATTGGACTCTTGCATCAAAAACCGTTTTGTACCATTCCAGCATCTCAGCGAAACGGCGGGTGCGGTAAACAACATGGGCAAACATCGCCGGACGGATGCTTTCCGTGTATGATATTCCATTATTTTGTGCCATCTTTTTTCTCCTAAATAAGCCTTTTATCTAATTTGTTTTTAGTTATTAATAACCTCTTTAATCAGCTTTATATGCTTCGAGTTCGATCTCGATCATAAATTCCGGCAAGGCCAGTTCTTTGACGCCGAGCCAGGAGCCGGTCGGAAAATGATTTTTGTAAACTTCCGTGCGGTAGCCGGCCTTTTCCAGAAACTGCGGCATATCGGTCGTAAAGATATTCTCGCGGACGACATCATCGAACGTACAGCCGTAATGCTTTAGAACCTTTTCCAGATCGGCGTAGGCGTTTTTCATCTGCTGTTCGAGATCGCCGGCGGCGGTCGGATTTCCTTCCTCGTCCATACTGACCGCTCCGGAAATTTTTATGTCTCTGCCGATGCGGACGGCGTGCGTATAGCCGTAAGCTTTTTCGACTTCGGGACGCAAATTGAAATATTCGGGAGTTTCCGTTTTGCCTGTTTTTGCTTCATTCATTACATTTTTGTCTCCTTGTTTTTTATTTACTAAATTGCGAAGTAAGTGTGTTCTTTACGCACTTACTTCGCGTCGTATTATATGTTGAATTTATTGAGGAGTTTCAACCAGATAATCCTGATCGGCGACGATCATCCACTCGCCGTCTTTCTTGACATACATTCTGGAAAAACGCATCGTTCTTTTCATCGAATTGCCTTGTTCGTCTTTGCCCGTCAGATTATAAACGCCCATAATCGTGGCCGAATTGCCGTTCATACGGATGTTGACATTGGACATATTGATCGGCAGATCGTAGGAATATTTGTGATTTTTCACTCTTTCGATCAACTGCATTTTGTTTTCCATCTTGCCGTCGAAATTTGAGCCGATGTAATCATCCGCGACGTGCCGCTCAAACCACGCGACATCTCTCTTGACGAAAGCCGGTCCCAGATCCATTTCCACACCGAGAATATGTGTCTCATTATTCATCGGATGGCCGGTCGAACTGACGACCTTCCATTTGCCGGAGCGTTTTTCGAGAAAATGAATCGCCCGTCCGTAATCCGTTTTTTCCTTACCGTTTTCTTTTGATTTGACGACGAACCTGTGCGTTATCGTCGCCGTATTCGGGGTGCAGGTGATGATGTAATTGTCGTAGGTCATATTGGGATCAGCCGGAGCTATGTTCTCAAGAGCCTGCTCCTTGGTCGTTGTCCCCAACATTCCGATTCCTCTGAAATCATCTGCATAAAAAGGTTCCAAAGTCGCCCGGTCATTAGCTTCGCCCCAGGCTCTGTCGAAGGCTTCGAGAGCTTTCGTGTCAGCATCACTGCATTGCCCGAAAGCATAAACCGCCGATGTCATCACCAAAATTGTTGCAATCAGTATCATTTTCATTTTTCTGTTCTCCTTTTTTGGGAGTCAATAGTTAACGATGACGAGTGTTTTTA
>JBGTRS010000488.1:0-3688 GCA_041940665.1 Pyrinomonadaceae bacterium
TTCCGCTTATGCCATTTCAAAAGTTACAAAACAAGCCGTCGAAGATTCGCGGCGAAGCGTGGCCGAACTGCTCGGGGCAAACTCGCCTTCGGAAATTGTTTTCACCTCCGGCGGCACGGAAAGCGATAACTGGGCGATCTTCGGAACACTCGAAGCCCGCCGCGATAAAACTCATATCATTACAACTCGTGTCGAACACGAAGCGGTCAGAAAAGTTTGCGAAAAACTCGAAGCCAACGGTTTTCAGATAACCTGGCTCGACGTTGACGAACGAGGCTTGCTCGATCTCGACGAACTCCGCGACGCTCTCGATGAAAATGTGGCGATCGTCTCCATTATGCTTGCCAATAACGAAACGGGCGTTCTGTTTCCGGTCGAAAAAGCCGCCGAGATCGTCAAAGAAAATTCCGACGCGATTTTTCATGTTGACGGCGTCAATGCCGTCGGCAAAATTCCGGTTGACCTGAAAAATACCGAGATTGATCTTTTCTCCGTTTCGGGACATAAATTCCACGCCCCGAAAGGCATCGGTGCTTTGTATATCCGCGAAGGCATTGAAATTCCGGCAATAAAAATCGGCGGCGGACAGGAATCGGGCAGACGTGCCGGAACCGAAGCCGTCCATCAGATAGTGGCTTTAGGCGAAGCGGCAAATTTTGTAAAAGATTTTTCGAAAATGGAAGAGATCAGACGCTTGCGGGACAAATTGGAAAACGGAATTCTGCAGAACATTCCGAATTCCCGCCGAAACGGCGATCCGAAAATGCGTCTGCCGAACACTTCCAACATCTCCTTTGAAAACCTCAACGGCGAAGCGATTCTCGCCAAATTAAACGACCTCGAAATTTTTGTTTCAACCGGCTCCGCCTGCAACGAAGAAACCCACACCGCCTCGCCCGTTCTCAAAGCAATGAATATCCCCTATTCCCACGCCATGGGAACAATTAGATTTTCGTTAGGAAGATATAACACGGAAGATGAGATTGATTTTGTATTGGAACATTTGCCGAAGATCATTGAGGATTTGCAGGAGATTTCAACTTAAATATGAATTCCGTTTTAAATTTTTGGTAATGACCTAATTTGTGTTGCTGTTAATATTGTCCCGCAGGGACTTTCGATAATAGCCCAGCCATTTATGGCTGGGAACAATTTGGATCTTATTCAAGTCCCGTAGGAACGACAGACGATTTCTACCGTCCTTACAGGACTTGAAACTTATTATCCGCAAACCCAGCCATAAATGGCTGGGCTATTTTCATTTGCTCCTATGGAGCGTTTTTATAATCAGCAACACAAATTATAAGACATTACTTTAATTTTCCACCTGTGGAAAACTCCGATTTTGAAACCTGCCCGTAAAAATCCGCGTATTTGAATTTGAAACAATTTACCGGACAAAATTTATAAACATTATGAATAAAAAATCTTTTTTCAGCACTATTTTAGCGTTCATTTTAACCGTTTCGATGTTGAGCGTCGCAATTCCGCCGGTCGGATTTGCTCAAACGCCAGCTACACAAACTTCTGCCGTTACGGACATCGAACAAAGGCTTTCCTTAATTGAAGCAAAGGTCGAAAAACGGCGTCAGGAATTGGGAATTCCGGGCGTCGCTCTGGCGATCGTCAAGGACGGCGAGATCATTTATTCAAAAGGTTTGGGCTACAAAGATTTTGAGAACAAAGTGCCGATGACCGCCGATACACAGCTTGCCATCGGTTCGGCGACAAAGGCTTTTACGGGTCTTTCGGTTCTGATGTTGCAGGACGAAGGCAAATTGTCTCTGGATGATTCGCCGAAAAAATATCTGCCGTATTTCAAGATCAACAATGCGGAAACGGATAAAAACATTCAGGTCCGCGATCTGATGTCGCATTCATCGGGTTTGAACCGCACGGATCTTGCGATGATCACCGGCAAATTAAACCGCGTCGAACTGATCAAAGTGGCGGGCGAAGCCAAACCGATGGCGAATTTGCGTGAGAAATTTTTCTATCAAAACATAATGTTTGCGGCGGCCGGCGAGATCGTTGCGGAAGTCTCCAAAAAGCCCTGGGAAAAATTCGTTCCCGAAAGAATTTTTAAACCGCTCGGAATGAAAAACAGCACGATGACCGTTAAAGAAATGCAGAAATCGAAGGATTTCTCCTTCGGTTACGAATACAATTTCGACACGAAAAAAACCCGAAAACTGCCGACGCGGGATATTGTCGAGGTCGCTCCGGCCGGATCGATCAATTCTTCCGCCAACGATATGGCCCGCTGGCTCAAGTTTGTTTTGAACGAAGGCGAACTGGACGGCAAACGGCTCGTTTCCGAAGAAAGTTTCAAGGAATGGGTCAAACCGCAGATGAAGATCACGCCGAACGGCGAAGCGGCCTACGGTTTGGGTTGGTTTTTGCAGGAATGGAAAGGCAAACGGGTCGTTCAGCACGGCGGAAACATCGACGGTTTCAACTCGATGGTTGCTATGATTCCCGAAGAAGAATTAGGCTTCGTGATGCTCACGAATGTTTCGGCTTCGAGTCTCGGCAACGAATTGATGCAGATCGTCTGGTCGGGAATTCTGGAAGACATCAAAAAGAAACCCGTGACGGAAGAAGAAAAAAAACTGATCGGCAAATACAAATTTGCTCAGGCCGGTTTTGATCTTGACGTCAAGATCGAAGACGGTCAGCTCGTCGCCGTCGTTCCCGGTCAGCCGACCTATGTCCTGGAAAACGTCGAAGGCAAAAGATACAAACTTGCAAACGCTCCGGCGGGATTTTTTATCACCTTCAAGGAAGCGGAAGCCTATCTCGAACAGCCGCAGGGCAATTTCACCCTGCCGAAAGTCGGTGCCGAAAACAAAAACGAAAACGCGGCCGATTCCGCCAAAGCCGTCATCGGCCGATACGAATCCGAACAGCAAAAAGGCAACATCATCGAGATCAAGGAAGTTGACGGCAAAACTTCGCTCGTCGTCGGCAATCAGCCGCCGTATCCGCTCGTCAAAAAGGCGGAAAACGAATTCCGCTCGCCGAATCTGCCCGAAACCTATTACGTCAAGATCAAACGCGGCGAAGATGAAAAGATCGCCGGGTTAACGCTGGTTCAGCCGAACGGCGAATTTCCGTTCAAATATATCGGCGAGACCGAAAAGGTTGAAAAGCCAAATATTTCCGCCGAAGAATTGATTTCAAAAGCGATCGAAGCCGGCGGCGGCGAGGAGAACTTGAAAAAAATAAACTCCCGCATGACGACCTTTGATTTTGATGCCGTCCATCAGGGCGTCAAAGGTTTCGGTAAAACCTTCCAAAAAGCCCCGAACAAAATTTATTCGGAAACGACTCTGACGGCTTTAAATAAAGAGATCGGGTGGATCAAGGAATATTTCGACGGCACGAAAGGAATCGAAAAATACAGTTTTTCAAGAGATGAAGAATTTACCGGGCAAAGGCTCGAAGACGTAAAATTTTCGCTCGATTTCTACGGACTTTTGAGCTGGAAAGACAAACTGAAAAAAGCCGAGATCGTCAAAACCGACAAGATCGGCGAAGAAGAAGTTTACGTGCTTTCGCTCGAACCGGAAAAGGCGAACAAGATCACTCTGTATATTTCGACCAAAACTTTTCTGCCCTTGCGGAAAGTTTCCGTCATCGTTTCGAGCACTTCTCAGCAGAAAATTCCGAGCATCGAAAATTACGA